>NZ_JAKGUE010000006.1:70201-98903 GCF_021568795.1 Dethiosulfovibrio faecalis | reverse complement strand
GGGAGCAGCTGCTCCCGGCTCGGCTTTTCCTATCCCTCGATCGCTATCGTCTTTCCCTCTCCGCCTGTCTTAAGCTCGTCGACCTCTATCTTGAGAACTCCGTCGGTGTAGTTCGCCTGCACGGAATCGCAGTCTATCTCGGCCGGAAGGGTTATCATCCTGGCCAGAGATCCGTAGAACCTCTCGTTGTGGAGACAGTCCTCTTCGTCGGTGCAGTATTCCTTTCTCTGGGCCCTGACCTCGATTCTGTCCTTATAGACCTTGAGGTCGATGTCCTCCTTTGAGATTCCCGGAAGGTCCATCACCAACGTGATCTTGCCTTCCTTTCTATAAAGGTCCATATTAGGGGCCAGTGATCTGTTCTCCTCTCCCCTGAATGTCTCGTCGAAATCCCTGAACATCGTCCTCATCGCGTTGTCCATGAAGGAAAAGGGATCCATGACAGACCTTCCCGTGCTACGAGGAACCAAATACCGTCTCATACGATCCACCTCCATAAAAATTATTTGATCTTAGCTGACCTTGATCCGTGCTTCTATTATATACGTCAGCATTGGTCAGGCAAGGGCGATCGAGGCTTTATATTTGCGTTTAGGAGAAGACAGGATGTCCTATTTTTTGTTTTGAGCTTTTTTCGCAAAAAAACAGGAGGAACCAGCTGGTTCCTCCTGTTTTTACGATTTCGCAATTAGCTCAGCCAGTAGTTTTTTCTCTCCATAACCATCCGAATACGATGGTCGCGATAACACCGATAATTTTCACGGTAAACATAGGCCATAAACAGGCAACGCCTACCGCGAGGAATACCGCTCTCTGCCATTGGTGGATCCTGTGGTTGGTGTAGGCCAACATTGAGTACCCCATGGAGAACAGGGCTCCTATCCCTCCCAGGACGGAAATCACGTTGTTAGTCAATCCGGCGGAGAGCAGCAATCCCTGGTCGTAGCAGAATGCGAAGGGGATGATGAAGGCCAATATCCCCAGTTTCATAGCCTGGAAGCCCGTTTTGTTGGGATTGGCGTCGGCTATGGAGCTGGCAGCGTAGGCGGCCAGAGCTACCGGAGGGGTTATGTTCGATACTATGGCAAAGTAGAACACGAACATATGGGCTGCCAGAGGGTCGAATCCCAGCTTAGCCAGGGCCGGAACCCCCAGGGCCGCGCCGAGTATATAGGCGCTGGTGGTGGGGAGTCCCATACCGAGAACCAACGATACCAGTGCTATAAGGATGAGGGCTATGAAGGGTGCTCCGTTGGCGAGGGAGAACACCAGCCCTACGAACTTGAATCCTATCCCGGTCAGCGATACCGATCCGACCACCAGTCCGGCGGCGGCGCAGGCGATGCAGACCACCGGTATGTTCTTGGCCCCGGTGTAGACAGCGTCCAGGATCGCCTTGGGTCCCATCCGGGTCTCTTTGTTGGGCATCGAAACGAGCCAGGCCGCTCCTATGCCTATCACCGCGGCCAGCATGGGAGTGTAGCCAGTCAGCAGCAGGTAGATGAGCACAACTATAGGGGACATCATGTACAGCTTTTTGATGACGACTTTTTTGTCCGGAAGATCCTCGGGAGAGAGTCCCTTCAGGTTGTTTTTAAGGGCTCCCAGATGGACCATAAGCAGAACCGCCGCATAATAGAGCAGGGCCGGAAGGACCGCCGCTATCATTATCGTGCGAAACTGTTCCCCAAGGAAGGAGGCCATTATGAATGCTCCGGCCCCCATGATGGGAGGCATTATCTGTCCTCCTGTGCTTGCTACCGCCTCTACCGCTCCTGCGAAAAAAGGAGGATAGCCGATTCTCTTCATGAGGGGGATCGTGAAGGTCCCCGTGCCGTAGACGTTAGCTACGGCAGCTCCGGAAATGGACCCGAAGAGAGCCGAGCTTACTACCGCTATCTTGGCCGGTCCTCCCGGGGAGGTTCCGGTAAATGCCTGAGCGAACTCCATGAAGTAGGCTCCGACGCCGCTTTTTTCCAGGAATCCTCCGAAGATGAGGAATATCATGACGAAAGTGGCGGAGACGCCCAGAGGTATCGAGAATATTCCCTCGTCGATGAGGTAGATTTGCTCTATGACCTCGTGGAAAGAGAAGGAAAGTCCCTTCATTATGCCCGGCATGTAGTTTCCGTAGTACATGTAGGCGGTGAAGAAGGCGGCGATTAGCGCCAGTGGCAATCCGACTACCCTCCTGGTGGCCTCCAGCAACAGTACCGTCAACAGGGACCCTAATATAAGCTGTGCCGTGGTGACTGGGTCGACCTGTGCCATCCTGTAGGTTATGTCGGTGTAGTTCGCCATGATGTAGATTCCCGGTGCCAGGGAAGCAGCGGCAAGGATCCAGTCGTACCATGGTATGGAGTTGTCGGCCAATTCCTGGCCCTCTTTTTTGCCTCCTATGGGATAGAGGATAAACGCCATAGGCAGGACCCATGTCAGATGTATGGCTCTCTGAAGATAGGCTTCGTAGGTTCCGAAGAGAGCGGTGTAGAGGTGGAAAAAACCCATGGCCAAAACGTAAAGGTAGAAAAGCTTGGCCGTGGTCCCTTGCAGTTTTCTCATATTGAAATCAACTCTCCTTAAGGGGATGTGTCTCTGTCAAACAAAAAGGCGGGCGACTGTCGTCACCCGCGATCTCGTATCGGTTTGTATCTCTCTTTACTGGACGCTTTTCCAGAACTTAGAGGCGCCAGGGTGAGCGGGAACTGCTGCCGGAACCGCCGATTCGGGGCTGAGTTCCTGCATATCCTTAACTCCCTTGGCGAGGGTTTCCTTGTTTTTCCATATCAGTTCGGCGAGCTTGTAGGCCAGATCTTCGGACAGGTCGTTTCTCACGACGACGCAGGTGTAATCTCCGATGGTCTCCACCGGTTCGGTCACGGATTTGTATATGCCGGGCTCGATGGTGAAGGAGACCGTTCCGAAGGCTTCGGTCATGGCCTGACGGGCTTTCTCATCGACCGGCAGAATGACTATGTCGGTCTGGCTCTCTATCTGCATGACCACCGAGGCGACTCTGCCTACGGAGAAGGCGAAGCAGTCGATATGGTTGTCAGCCAGGAGGTTCGAGCCGTCGGAATAGGAGGAGAACTCTACCTTTCCTCCCCAGTCGTTTATGGCCTTACGGTAGTTGATGCCGTACCCCTTGCTGAAGACGTTGCGGATGACGAACTCGGAGGACGTCCCGGGCTTCAACGTTGCGAAACGGACGGGCAACTTCTTCTCGACGATATCTCCCACCGTCTTGATCCCGTTGTTCTCCGCAAAGTCCTTACGGACGATGAAGTATGTGTACTGGGTGTATAGGTTTGCCAATACGGAGACGTTGCTGAGAGGGTCCTTGAAGGGAGGTTCTCCGCCCTTGGTCGCGGCTCCCACCATGGAGGTGACCGAGAAGCCCATGTCACCCTTGCCCCTGTCGGCGTTGACTATATTGGAGACCCCGCCGCCGGTTCCGCTGGTGGTGGGCAGTCCGTTCTTGCTCCACATATCGGAAAGAGATCCGCCTAGAGCGAACCAGTTTCCTCCGGGAGGTCCTGCCATGAACCTGAGCTGTGCCGGATCCTCCGCCATGGCCATCCCTACCGTACCCACTACAAGTGCGAGAGCCATCAACGATAAAAGAAATTTCTTCATCTTATCCCCTCCTTAAAATATTTCGTTCCAATCCTTCCCCTGAGGGACGTTGCCCATATGTACACTAGTTCACTATACTCTAGGCCTTATCGCCCTGTCAATTCCAGGAGGCAAAATTTGTTTTTTGTATTTGGTATACTAATCGAGATATGCTCGATTAGGTTGTATAATCCCGGGAGTACAGGAGGTGCCATATGGTCACGATCTACGGAGGAGCCGCTCCGGCTCCGGATTTACCCGATGGGCTAGTCGATGGAACCTCGATCAGGTTGCCTGGCGTCGGAAGGGTTACGGTATTGGTTTTTTTTAATGCCATGAGCGATGACGATCTCTCCGTCGTGGACGGATTGATGAGGCTCAGAGAGGAGGACAGGGATGCCATCGATCTGATAGGGGTCCATTGCCCCCGTTTTCCTGCCGAAAAGGAGTCTCGTCGAATTTTGTCCGTTCTCGACTGCGCAGGCATAGATTTTCCGGTTTACGACGATTCCAGGAAGACCATAAGGAAGGCCTACCTGATAAATAGGTGGCCCTCCACTGTGGTGGTGGACCCCACTGGTGCTTTGACCTGGGCCAGGGAGGGGATATTGCCCCCAGAGTTGGTCCGTCCCGTTTTAAAATCCATGGGGAGGACGGCTAGGGTGACTGGTGATCTCCGCCCTGGGGTGCAGCAGAAATTTGTATGGAGCGGGCGGAGCTTTTTGCCCTTACGTCTGGCCATAGAGGGAGATACCTTGGCCGTTTTGGACGGCAGGGAGAAAAGGCTTCTCCTAGCTCAGCTGGATTCCGATGGAAGATCGGCGGTGCTCAAAAGGTCCATCCCTATGGACCGTCCCGGATTCAGATCCTGCCCGACGGGGTTTTCGTTTGATTCTAAAAGAATCTACGTCGCCGATAGGGGGGCCGAGTCCGTTAGGGTTTTCGATCGAAACGGAAGGGAGATTTCCTCCTATTCGGGAAAGCCGTCCAAGGCCAATCTGTTGGGGCCCAGGTCTTTCGGAGCGGTAAGGGACGTGGTTTACCGTGATGATTTGCTCTATCTGGCTTCGCCCGGAACGAGGCAGATATGGGTCCAGTCCATGTCGGGAGGAGGAGCGAGACCCTTCGCGGGAAACGGAACAGGAGGCATGGACGACGGGCCTCCTCTCATGGCCACGATAGGACAACCGGAGGCATTGCTGTCCTACGGTAATTTGCTTTTCTTCAGCGATAGCGGATCTTCCTCCATAAGGTGTATCGACCCCTCCACGGGAAAGGTTACGACCCTGATAGGGAAGGGGCCCTCCCTTTACGGATGTAGAGATGGAGTGGCCTCGAAGGCCCTTTTACAGCGACCGTTGGGGATGTGTCTATCCGGAGGTTCTCTTTATGTAGCCGATAGCTACAACGACAGGATTAGGGCCCTGAACGTAAGATCTATGGAGGTTTCGACCGTCTACGGCGACAGAAGATGGCAGAGGCTTTTCTCTCCGTCGGACGTGGCGATCAGAGACGGTATTGTGTATGTGGCCGACCTCGGCAACGGTCGAGTAGTCGCTTTCGACGAACGTAGAGGAGAACCGGAGGTCCTTAGGATATCCGGTCTATCCTGACGGTGGTTTTTTGAGGAGTTGATCGAATGGCATCCGATAGCAGGTCTATCCCGGACAGGTTGGAGATAGACGAAAGGTATAAGTGGGATTTGAGCTCTATATACGGCGAAGTGGAGGACTGGGAGACCGCCTGGCGATCCGTATCGGAGTCCGTAGAGACCTTGGAATCCTTCTCCGGGAAGTTGGGAGACGAGGCTTCCAGTCTTTTGGGATGTCTTAAGGAAATAGACAGAGTCGGCGTGGAGCTCGGCAAGGTTTTCGTCTACGCTACGATGAAAAGCCACGAGGATGCGTCCGATGGAGAGGCGAAAGCCATGGCCGATAGGGCGATGGCGCTCCACGTCAGGGTCTCTACTGCGATGGCTTATGTGGTTCCCGAGATCCTCGGGATCGAGGAATCGAGACTTGCTTCGTTTTTCGGCGATTTGCCCGAGTTGGAGATGTACAGATACCATATAGAACAGATAATCCGTAAGAAAGCTCACGTATTGAGCGCCAGAGAGGAGGAGCTCCTCTCGGGAATGGGCGAGATAGCCAATGCTCCGGAGCTTATCTTCTCGATGCTCACCAACGGAGATATGAAATTCCCCTCGATCCGGGACGAGAGGGGAGAGCCCGTCGAGCTTTCGGAGGAGCGCTACTACCGTCTCATCAGGTCCAAGGACCGTCCCGTCAGGGAGAGGGCCTTCAAGGGGATTCACGATACCTACGAGAGCTTTCGAAATACCTTGGCTGCCTCGTTCGGATCTGCCATCAAGGAGAGTGTCTTCGACGCCAGGGTGCACCGGTACGGATCGAGTCGGGAGGCCGCGTTGGACGGAGGCGATATTCCCCTGTCGGTTTACGACAATCTCGTAAAGGCCGTCAGAGAGAGGCTGCCTCTGTTGCACGACTACGTATCGCTGCGAAAGAGGTCTTTGGAAGTGGACGAGCTCCATATGTACGACCTTTACGTTCCCATAGTGGAGGAACCGGAGGAGGATATATCCTGGGAGAGCGCCAAGAAGACGGTGCTGGCCGGACTGTCCCCTTTGGGGGATGGCTATCTGAACGTATTGAGAGAGGGGCTCGACGGACGATGGATAGACGTCTACGAGAGCCAGGGGAAGAGAAAGGGAGCTTATTCCTGGGGTAGCTACGGGACCAATCCCTTCGTGTTGCTCAACTATAACGGCACCCTAAGGGATGTGTTCACCCTTGCTCACGAGATGGGGCATTCCCTGCATTCCTGGCACTCCCATAAGTTCCAGCCCCCTGTTTACGGTGATTACACCATATTCGTCGCCGAGGTGGCCTCCACCACCAACGAGGTGTTGCTCATGGAGCATATGTTGGAGAACAGGCCTAAGGACAGACCTTTCCTCTTGAACTATTACCTGGAACAGGTTCGCACGACTGTGTTCAGGCAGACTATGTTTGCCGAGTTCGAGCTGAAGGTACACGGCATGGCGGAGGAGGGAATCCCCTTGACGCCGGAGATTTTGTCTTCTATCTGGGGAGATCTAAACAGGGATTATTATGGCCCCGATATCGTGGTGGACAAGGAGATAGAGGTCGAGTGGGCCAGGATCCCTCACTTTTACTCTCCCTTCTATGTATATCAGTACGCGACCGGCTATTCGGCGGCCACCGCCTTGGCCGAGGGGATCCTTATCGGAGGAGAATCGGCGCGAGATAGATACATAGATTTTCTGAAGGGCGGAAGCTCCAGGAGTTCCATAGATCTCCTGAGAGGGGCCGGAGTTGATATGACCAGCCCAGAGCCTGTCCGGTCGGCCTTGAGGCTTTTCGGAGAGAAAATAGAGGAATTAAGGAAGATCTCGGGATAAAAGAGGCCCGTTCGAGGAAATCTCGAACGGGCCTCTTTTTTACAGCTGTCCGGTGGCGGATAGAACTCCCTGAGCGATGAGAGCCGATCCAATGTAGGTGCCAACGAAGACGAATATGGCGACCACTACTATCCTCCAGCCGGTTTTCTTCAGCATATCCAGGTCCTTGCCGATGGACAGTCCGGCATAGGCCAGAATTGGGGTGGTCAGGGACAGGAAACTTACCTTGCCTACCCAGGCGCTGAGTTGGGCCGAGCCGGGAAATCCGGGGTACGTCACTATACATCCTATCAGTACTATCCAGGCCACGCTGGGTATATTTCCAGGGACGACGTTCCTAATGATCACTCCCGCTACGCAGAGGGCTAAAAGGAAAATCATGCCCGGGAGGGATTCAATTATCCCGTTATGGAAGCCCACCAGGTTGCCTACGAGGCTCATTGCGGCAACTATTACCAACACCGCTATGGTTTCGGAGATCTTCATCCTATTCGTCTCCCTTCCTGACGAATCGTTCCGGAGCAGTTCCGTATTTGGCTTTGTAGGTTACCCTGTACAGCCATTCCGACATGGGTAGGGCCATCCATAGGGACATGTAGAGTCCGTCCAATCCGGAGAGCATGTTGCTTGCCGCGCCGAGTGCTTGCAGTTCCCCGGCTATGTCGGGGAACATGGCCGACAGAGATCCTACAGATGCGGTCATCATGCTGGCGCTTCCGACCCCTGACGCCATCGCCAATGCCTTGGGGCTGATGGGCAGATAAGCGGCAGCTGTGGTGGCCATCAAGCCGTAGAAGATGGTCCCGAAAACGGTGCCGCATATGTAGACGCCCATGACTCCCTGTCCCTCTGGACCGTCCAGGCCGTAGATATCCCCTATAAGGGCTACGTTAGGCTCTCTGGCCACGGAGTGGGCCGCTCCGATGGCCTCTCTCTTGAGACCTAGGAACACCGCCAGGGGAATTCCAAGCATCAGGGTCGCAAGGTTGCCGAATTACTGAAGTATAAGGGCTGGACCGGACTTGATTATGGCAGGGAGGTTCGGACCTACCAAGGTGCCGTATCTCGCCATCAGGAGCATCAAGGTTACTCCGACTAGGCTTCCAGCGTCTACCATGTCCTTCTGCTTGACAGCCTTCAGGAACTTGGGGCCCATGAGAGAGCCTATGATCAGAGCGTAGAGCATCGGCAGCAATACAAGTGTTCCTGGACCTACTTTAAAAGAGTGAATACCTATGAATTCGCTTACCACGACCAATATCAGCACGATGGCGTGGATTTTGACGTTCTTTATGCCTTCCTTCAACTTCGTCCCTCCTCGATCGATTCCACTCCGGGATCCTCCTTCAAGAGAAGTATCCCTGCAACGTCTCCAGATATTCCTGCTTGGTCATCAAAGGTCTGTATCCGTCCAGTAGATCCCTCCCTTCAGTAGCTTCGTTTGCCAGCAAATCGACTATGGTCATGGCCATTATCTTGGCCGGAACTATCACCGCTGCCTGATAGTCGTGAACGGTAAAGTCTTTGGAGTGAAGAGCTCCGGATACGCCGCCCGTGTAGGGGTGTATGGCCGGCATTATGTGGCATATGTCTCCCATGTCGGTGGAAGCGTTGAAGTGACCTACCCTCAGAATTTTCGAATCGGGCAAGACTGATCCGGCGTTTCGAGCGAATACGTCGTTAAGCCTGCTGTCGCAGGCCAGAGGTAGGTATCCCGGTATCGTGTTTATCTCGGTTTTGGCTCCTACTGCGTCACCTCCGGCTCTCAGGGCTCTGTCGAACTTTCCGTGGGTGTCGTCTATGCTCTTCAACGTCTTGCCTCTTACATAGGCTTCCATCCGGACGTCCGCCGGGACGCTGTTGACAGTATCTCCACCCTTGGTGATGATGAAATGGAGTCTGACGTGGTCGTCGTCCCTGAAGGTCTCTCTCATGGCGTGAGCTCCGTTTATTCCCAGCACCGCGGCGTTGAGGGCGTTTATGCCCTCGTCGGGAGCGGCGGCGGCGTGGGTAGCTTTCCCCAGGTACCTTATCGTCTTGGCCACGAAGCCGTTTCCGGTCTCTCCTATTCCGACGGAGGGCTCGGGCATATCCGTTCCGGCATGGACCATCATGGCCATGTCGACATCGTCGAATGCTCCTATCCTGATAAGTTCCTGCTTGCCTCCCAGAAAGCCTATTTCCCCTCTGGCTCTCATGTCGCTTCTCTCGCCTATCTCGATGAACTCCTCGGCGGGGACTGCGAAGAAGGTGACGTTACCACCTAGGTGTCGAGTCACGTCGGATTTAGCGAAGCCGGAGGCTACAGCCATAAGGGTGCCTATCTGAAGATGATGCCCGCAGGTATGGCTGGCGCCGGTTTCCCGGTTCGCCTTAGGGCTGTCGGAACAGATTATTCCGTCTAATTCCCCTAAGACGGCTACGTTGGGTCCAGAGGAGTCCTTCTTGAGTTTGGCCTTCACCCCGGTTCCGGCCAGCCCTTCCATCGGGTTTAGGTTCAGCCCTTTCATGAAGTCGGCGACCTTAACGGAGGTCTTGTGTTCTTTGAATCCCAGCTCCGGTTCCATCTCTATATCCTTTGCCAGGGATATGACCCTCTCCGCACTACTGTCTATAGCTTCGCATATCGATCTTTTTATGGAATTCAGTTCCAAGAGAGATCCCTCCTTTTTTCTCGCAGGTTCTGGCTTTTCTGCGTCAGCTTGCAATACTATAGCACACTGAAGCGGGGATGTATCCATAAAAGGCTGAAAAGCTAGTTGATTTTGTAAAGAATGTCAGGGTGGATTTTGTTTTTTTATGGGAGACCTCAGGAACTTCAATAATCGATCTCTTCTTGTCCTATAGGCTTTTTGTTATAATAGACGAAAGTCTGTCGAGGAGTTTGTTCAGAATAGCTTTACCTTGACGGTGAAAGGTGGGTTTTTAATGACTATCGATGGAGCAGAGGTTATACGTCAGGTGGATCCTGAGATATCCGAGATTATCTGTGAGGAGGCTCGTCGCCAGGAAAGACAGATAGAGCTTATCGCCTCGGAGAATTTCGTCTCTCCTGCGGTACTGGCCGCAATGGGGTCGGTTCTCACGAACAAGTACGCCGAGGGATACCCCGATAAGAGGTACTACGGAGGTTGTGAGGTCGTCGATAAGGCGGAAAAGCTGGCCATAGAGAGGGCCAAGGAGCTTTTCGGTTGCGATCACGTAAACGTTCAACCCCATTCGGGGAGCCAGGCCAACATGGGCGTCTATTCCTCCGTGCTGGAGCCGGGGGATACGATTCTCGCCATGAACCTGTCTCACGGCGGTCACCTCACTCATGGTTCACCGGTGAACTTCTCCGGCAAGCTTTACAACGTGATACCTTACGGAGTCGACAAGGAGACCGAGACCATCGATTTCGACGAGGTCCGCCGTCTGGCCAAAGAGCACAACCCGAAGATGATCGTCTGCGGTGCCAGCGCCTATCCCAGGGAGATCGACGCGGAGAGGTTTCGTGAGATTGCCGACGAGGTAGGAGCCTATCTAATGTTCGATATCGCCCATATCGCCGGGTTGATAGCCGCGGGATACCACAAGGATCCGGTTCCCTTCTGCGATTTCGTGACCACCACGACCCATAAGACCCTCAGGGGGCCCAGGGGCGGTATGATAATGTGTAAGGCCGAACACGCCAAGAAGATCGATTCGGCGATTTTCCCGGGGATGCAGGGTGGTCCTCTGATGCACGTGATAGCCTCCAAGGCGGTGTCTTTCGCCGAGGCTTTAAAGCCGGATTTCAAGGATTATCAGAGGCGAGTTATCGAGAACGCCTCGATTCTCGCGAAGGAATTGAAAAAACGTGATTTTCATCTCGTCTCCGGCGGAACCGACAACCATCTCCTGCTTTTAAACCTTACCAGTAAGGGAGTAACGGGAAAGGCCGCCCAGTTGGCACTTGACGAGGCGGGGATAACGGTGAACAAGAACACTGTTCCCTTCGAGACTCTCAGTCCCTTCGTGACCAGCGGAGTAAGGGTGGGGACTCCGGCGGTTACCACCAGGGGATTCGGCCCGGACGAGATGGTAAAGATCGCCGATTGGATAGATAGGGTGATCTCCGATGTCGAAAATCCCTCCAATCTGGAGGCGGTAAGAGCCGAGGTTCTAGATCTCTGCGGATCTAAGCCCCTTTATCCGGGGCTCTGTAAATAGGATATAAGTCAGGTTAAAAGGGGGGAGCCGGAGCGAGTTTTCCGGTTCCCCCTTGGCTATGGTACACTATGGCCCGGTGTTAAAAGGCCCCTTTCGGGCATGCTGAAAAGGTGGTTATGACGATGTCGAAAATAGCCTGTATGATGGGAGCAGGCGCTTTGGGAGCTCTCTGCCGGTATGGTCTGGGAGGGTGGGTTCAGGAACGTTTCGGAGGAACCTTTCCTTTGGGGACAATGGTTGTTAACGTTATAGGGTGTCTGATCTTCGGTTTTCTGTGGACCTTGGCCAACGAACGTTATCTTTTGTCCGGTCCTCTGGCCTTTATGGTCTTGACCGGTTTTGTAGGATCCTTTACGACTTTTTCAACCATGACCTTCGAGGGTTTTCGGTTGTTATCTTCCTCCGCAGTCGGTGCGACCCTTTTCTACCTTTTGGGAAGTCAGCTCCTGGGGATCGGTGCCGCTTGGGGCGGTGTAGTCTTGGCTAGATTGCTCTGAGGAGGTTGGGAGATATGACTGTTCGACACGAAGAATGGGAGCGTTTCAGAGTCTATATCGGCGAGGGTGATTGTCGAAACGGTCGTCCTCTGTATAGGTATCTTCTTGAGGAAGCTAGGCGAAGGGGTCTGGCAGGGGCCACCGTCTTCAAAGGGCTTGCCGGTTTTGGAGCTGGATCCAAGATTCACTTTGCCGAGGTCTTCCGTCTTTCCGAAGATCTTCCCATAATAATAGAGATAGTCGACACCACGGAAAAACTGGATGATTTCGCGTCCTTTTTGGACGAGGCTATGGATGGAGGAATGGTGTTACGGGAGTCGGTTCACGTGGATTTTTACCGTCCTTCTAAGGAGCACCTCTAGAGACGCTGATCCTCTTAGAGGTCGAGAAGTCGTTCGGGCGAGACAGGGCGCAGGCGGGATGACCCCTGCTCTTTTTGTGGCTCTCCATGGGTGGATAGAAGGGGTTTTCGGGGGGGACCGGGATGAGTTTTCCGGTTACCCCTCGAGTTGTATATAATTCAAATCGAGAGATAGGTGATTTTTTTGATCGAGGTCGTCCTTTTTGACTTTGACATGACCCTGGTAGACAGCAGTCAGGGTATAACCGACTGTATGAACGCCGTAGCCGAAAAAATGGGGCTCCCCAAGGTTACGAGAGAGCAGGTCTTGGGAATAATCGGCATACCTCTGGCGAAGGGACTTCACTCCCTATGGGGGGAGTACGACGAAAATTGTCTCTCCGAATATCGTCGGATCTTCAGCGAGACGGAGTATGCGGGAATAGTGCCGTTTCCGGAAACGATTCCCGCCGTCGATAAGCTCAAGGCTATGAACCTGAGGATCGGGATAGCCACCAACAGGCACGTCGCGGAGCCGGTGGTCAAGGCAGTGGGGATCTTCGATCGTTTCGATCTCGTAATGGGGCTGGGCGATCTCTACCGTCCCAAGCCGGAGCCCGACATGATCCTTGCTGCCATGAAAGAATTGGGAGGAAGCCCCGATGGGACCCTTTACGTCGGGGATACCGACATAGACATGAGAACCACCGTGGCCGCCGGTATGAGAGGAGTCGGCTTGGCTTCCGGGAATTTCTCCAGGGAGGATCTTGAGGCCGCCGGTGCCTGGAGGACTTTGGACGGGATAGGCGATTTGCCTGAGCTGCTAGAGGAGGAGGGACTGATATGTTTGGATCGGGGCACGACGACGATCTGATCCGGTGGTCTTCCTGGGGGGAGAAGGCCGTCCGGCGATCCAAGGAAGAGCATAAGCCGCTTTTTCTGTACATCGGATCCCCCACCTGTCGTCTCTGTAATATCGAATACAGGGAGAGCTTCGCTAACGACGAGGTGGCTAAGTTGCTCAACGAGGACTTCGTCCCGGTCAGGGTGGAGCGGGAAAGCTTCCCGATCTTGAGCGATAGCGCTATGTCGGTCAATCGAATAATGAACGGTTCCGGAGGGTGGCCTTTGAATCTATTTCTGACCCCCGATCTGAAGCCTTTTTTCGTATCTTCCTATATGCCTCTGAAAGGGACTCCGGATCGTCCCGGTTTTTTGGACTGTCTGCCCAGGATAAAGTGGCTTTGGCTAACCGAAAACGAAGCCCTGGTTCGGGCGTCGGAGGAAGTCTTGGAGTCTTTAAAAAAATCCGCGGTTACCGAGACGTCCGACATCCCCGAGTCGACCTTGAAGGCCGCATCCGAGGAGTTGTTGAACGATCTGGACGAGCTTTGGGGCGGTTTTGGCCAGGGGGGCAAGTTTACGCCCGTCCAGGAGCTGCTGTTTTTGTCTGAATACGACCGTCGGACGGGATGTAAAAGATGCGGCGAGGCCCTTCGTCTGTCCTTGGACGGTATGTCCATGGGGGCCATCAGAGATCATCTCGGAGGAGGCTTCCACAGCTGCACTCTCGACAGAGAATGGCGCAGACCCCGTTTTGAAAAGCTGCTGGTGGACCAGGCCATGGCTGCCATGGTCTTCGCAGAGGGATTCGACAGGTATGGAAAGGTGTTTCACTGGAGGGTGGCCGACGAGACCTTGGCTTACGCTCTTTTGAACCTTTATTCTCCGGGCAGAGGCTTTTTGGCATCTCAAAGCTACGAGACGGAAGACGGCGATATGGACTACTATCTCTGGACGTCCGACGAGATAGACTCCGCTCTGGGAGAGAATGCCGGGCTTTTCAAGAGAGCTTACGGCATAACGGACGAGGGAAACTACATCGAAGAGACCACCGGTAGCCCCTCCGGCAAGAACGTCCTTTTTTTGACCGCACCTCTGGATCGACTGGCCGAGGACGAGGGAATGGAGGACGAACAGGACCTTGAGGATCTGTTGGCCAAGGGGAGGCAGGTCCTCTCGTCTCTCAGGCGGGAACGGCTGGAGCCAGAAAAGGACGGACGGATACTGTCGGACTGGAACGGCTTTTTTATAGCCGCTCTGGCCCGTTGCGGAAGGCTCATGGACCGAAGAAATTACGTGGCTCTCGCGGAGAGAGAGTGTTCCAGGATATGGAGCGAAGGGGAGCTGTTTCATATAGGAGACATTCCTGCCACTTTGGACGACTACGCCGCGGTCATATGGTCTTTTCTGGAGACCTATAGGTCGACGGACAATATGGTCTGGAGGGAGAGGGCGAAAAAACTCTTGGTACGATGCGAGGAGCTTTTCGGCCTTGAGGGAAGGGGATATCGCCTCTCAGAATGTGCCGGAGAGGGGATTCTCTTTGCCCGGTCTCACGGACGGGACGGTCTGTACCCCTCCGGCAACGCCGTTATGGCGAATAACCTGGTCACATTGTGGGAATGTACCGAGGAGAAGGACTATAGAGACAGGGCCATCGAGGTTATAACCTCCTTCGGAGAAGGGGTGAAACGGGTTCCCGGAGGTTATTCTCACCTTCTGACGGCACTGTCGAGGGTCCTGCCTTAGGATCGATTTTTATCGGAGTTTCCGCGTCTTACGGCGATTACGTATATTATCACCGTTACTGAACAGATCGATATCAATGCCAGGGAGATCTTATTCACGTATTTGAGCACCAGGTCTCCCTGGCTGCCCAACCAGTAGCCGACCAGGGCCAATATCACGACCCATATGCCGGCCCCTATGGCGGTGAACACGCAAAAGGGCAGAAGAGGCATCCTGGCCACTCCGGCAGGAAGGGATATGTACTGTCTGACTCCCGGGATCAGCCGGCCTACGAAGGTGCTTATGTGTCCGTGCCTGTCGAAAAAGACCTCCGCTTTGTCCAGGCTTGATCGGGAGACGAGAAAGTAACGACCGTACCTCTCGAAAAACGACCGTCCAACCGTTATGGACAGCCAGTAGTTGAATAGGGCTCCCAGCAGGCTCCCTGCTATCCCTGCGAGTATCACCAGCGATAGATGCATCTCACCCTGATGGGCCAGGTATCCCGCCGGAGGTATGACTACCTCGCTGGGGAACGGAAAGAACGAGGACTCCAGAAACATCAGAAAAATTATTCCGGGGTATCCCATGGATCCCACCGTCGAGACCAACCAAGTTACCATCTCGTGCAACATGTTCACTCTCTCCTCTTGATTAGGATAGTCTATCGATCCTGTTTGCCACGACGACGTCCACAAAGTCTTTCAACAAAAAGGGCGACTCCTCGAATCTCAACAGCCACCGTCCGTCGTACGATAGTTTCGCGACGTCTTTATCCATCGAGGACAGTGGGTAGAGCCGTTCGTAGATCCGTCTGCCCAGCTTTTTCGAGGACCTTATCGGTATGGTCTTGACCGATCGTCTCTTGTTGTTCAGACGGTCCTCCAAATCCACGATTCTTCGCCTTTTTCTGACGGCCTTTGTCGAGGCTGACGACAGATTCTCGTCGGCCTCGATCACTAGTACGTAATGTCCTGGAGGCAGTTCGTCCGCCTCGGTCAGGTCGTACACGATCAGGGATGTTCCTCTGTCCTCGTTTTCGTCTCTCATCTTCTCCCAGGGTATCGGAAGTTCGACCGGGCTTTCCGATAGGGTCAGGTCGGGCCTCCAGGGTATGGAGAGGGCCACCACTTCGATGCGGTCTCTGGCGTGGTATATGGCTTCGGCGAATTTGGGATCGGTGTGGAAATCGGGGAGAAACCATTCGGGTTTTTTCGACTGCACGACGAAGATCACCGCGGCGTCGTAGCCCTCGGAAGAGAGATATTCCAGTTCCTCCACGTGTCTGACCGCTCTCTCCGACGGCGCGTCGGGAAACATGGAGCCTCGCTTGCCGAAAAGAGTGCATGATTTTACCTCTAGAAGGGTCGGTCTTGAGTTCCCTTCGAGCAGGAAGTCGAATCTGCTGTTACCTACGGAGATCTCCCTTTTGATCGGCTTTTTTTCCCGAAAAGACGGGATCTCCCTTTTTTTCAACAGCTCTTCCACCAGGTCGTTGGCCTTATGGGTGTGCAGCAAGACCGGACCGTCGGGGGTATCCACCGCTATCACCGTGTACGCGGTCTTTCCGCCCCTGTTCTCTATGAGAAAAAGGGTTACCCCCGGAAATAGAAGCTCCCAAAGGCGTCCGGGATTGGGGAGGTGGCAATCGAAGATCTTGCCGTAGACGTAGCATTTAACGACGAAACGATTGGATCGAACGATGAAGGTCCCTTTGGTCTTGACTTCGTTTTTGAAGGGGTCGTATAAATTCATGGCGAGACTATAACATGCCGTCTTCCTTTTGTCTCGTGGCGTTCGGTTCTATGGGTTTTATGGTAAACTGTAGAAAATATGAGACGACCTGTGTGAATGGGGGTAGTGACTATGCGGGTTAACGAAAAGATCCTCACCGAGGTCGGAACCAACGAATGGCAGGTCGTGGTCTTTTACCTCGGCCAGCAGGCTTTTGCCATCAACGTCGACAAGACTCGGGAAATTCTAAGGTGGACCGGTTGCCGTCCCGTTCCGGACGCCAATCCAGCGATGATAGGTATCACCACTGTCAGAGGAGAGGTACTCCCCCTGGTGGACCTGGGCAGATATCTCAAGATCGACACGGACGTCGAACTGGAGAACAGCAAGATAATAATAGCCGAATTCAACGAGATAAAGCTCGGTTTCGTCGTCGAGGGAGTAGAGCGGATATATCGGATCAATTCCGATGAACTGGATGCATCCCTTACCGGGACGTTTCTGGGAGAGAACTCCCTCTACGTCATAAAAAGGGACGATCGAAACATAATACTTCTCGATTACGAGAGAATAGTCCAGACGGTGAATCCCTCCTTGATGTCCCAATATCGTCTCGACGAGGTCAAGGCGGCCAAATTGACTCTTGGTCTGGGGGACCTGGACCGTTACCGTATACTTGTAGCGGAGGATTCCCCCCTTATCCGCAGACAGGTCATAGACGTGTTGGCAGACGGCGGATTTCACAACGTGGAGAGTGTCGGACACGGAAAGGCGGCCTGGGACCGGATCAGCGAGGAGGAGCCAGGTCACTTCGATCTGTTGATCTCCGACATCGAGATGCCCAAGATGGACGGCTTCGCCCTTACTCGACTCGTAAAGCAGGACGATGAGCGGAGGGATATGCCCGTGGTGATATTTTCGTCCATAATGGCGGACGACATAAGACGGAAGGCCGCCAGCATCGGAGCGGAGGCTCAGATAACCAAGCCGGAGATCGGCGGTTTGGTGGAAAAGGTCTGCGAACTTCTCCTGGAACGAAGTTCCGGGAAGTCTTCAGACTGATATCGGTCGATTTCCGTGGCGGTCACGTCGGTGGCCGCCATTTTTGAATAGGACGAACTTCACAGAGGGGAGGGGACTAGGATGAATCGCCTACCTTATTGGGAAAACGACCTCGACTTCGAGGTGTCAGACCTGTTCCCCTACGATATGGACTGGCGTCCGGTCTCGGTGAACAGGTTCTGCGGGGATAAGATGGTGGGGCTGGCTCAGGGGGCCATGGCTCTTGGGAGCGAGTTTATATACGTCAGCGGTCTGGGTTCCGGGATAGCCGGGACCATGACGTGGGACGGAGATCCTGAGGGGATGGCCGGGTTTTCCCTGGGCTTTACCTTGATGTTCGGATATTCTCCGGCGATGGAGGAGGTCGTTTCCGACGTGCTGGAGGAAGGGGAGGAAAGTGGCGATAGTGCCCTTATAGCAGGTGTGACCGAGTGCATTTTCAGAAGTTCCTCCGTGCCTAGAGGGGCCAGAAAGATAATAATGATGGCCACACCTCTGCCCCTTAAGGATGAAGCCGGTTTTATCGACGATCTGTTGTTCGCTATGGGACGTCACTGCTCTATCGATCATCTAATTCCCTACTATGCGGAGAAATTCGGATTCAGACGCTCCTCGGTGCCCTACGAGACCGACGACGTTATGGACCTCCGAATCGCTACGGTACTGCATTCCTTCGAGATGAGCGAGACGAGAAACGTCGTAGGGCCTCCTCCGGATGTATCCATGCCTCCTATATTCGATTTTCGTCTATCCTTGGGATGAGCTCTTTGGATAATTTACATAGTCGTGTTACAATGTAAATTCCTGTAGGTGTTAGGTATCGGAGAGAGGGGATGTCATGCGTCCCCTCTCTCTTGTCGTGGTTCCTTTTGTTTTGTCTCAATGGGGCTATGGGCCATTGAGATCGGTTTTTTTTGATGTAAGATGATAATAGACGTCAGGCTCTCGAGGTTTGATAAAAAGCAGGGGGAGTAGTGGATATATGGCTGGGTCAAAGAGCAAATCGCCTAAAGAGATGAAATTTTCCCGTGACGACCTTAAGATGTACATGGAGCGTATACGAGAGCTCATAATGCAGGGTCGTAAGAACGGTTATGTCACTCAGAAGGATATCGAGAAGTTCATTCCAATAGAGTTCTGGAGCACCGAGGTGCTGGAGAACGTCTTCGACAACCTCATGGAGTTGGGCATAGAGGTAATAGAGGACGGAGATCCAAGGCTGAAGTCCGATAAGTCGACGGCTGCTTCCTCCGACGAGGAACATGTCTACGTAGACGAGTTGGGCAAGCTCGACGATATCCCCCTGACCGATCCCGTGAGGATGTATCTCCGGGAGATCGGTAAGGTCGCTCTTCTTGACGCCTCCGAGGAAGTTGAGCTCGCCAAGAGGGTGGAGGACGGAGATCAGGTTGCCAAACAGAAGATAATAGATGCCAACCTTCGTCTGGTGGTCAGCATAGCGAAAAAGTACATAGGCCGAGGGATGCTGTTTCTGGACTTGATCCAGGAGGGAAATCTGGGGCTTATAAGGGCGGTGGAGAAGTTCGACTATCGCAAGGGCTTCAAATTCAGCACATACGCCACCTGGTGGATACGTCAGGCCATTACCAGAGCCATAGCGGATCAGGCCAGGACCATAAGGATACCGGTCCACATGGTGGAGACCATAAACAAGATGGTCAGGGTCTCCAGGCAGCTGGTACAGAGGCTGGGGAGAGAGCCTACCGACGAGGAGATATCCGAGGCGATGGAGATAGAGTCCACCAAGGTCGAGGAGATCCGTAGAATCGCCCAGCTGCCTGTCTCTCTGGAGACCCCGATCGGCGAGGAGGAGGATAGCCAGTTAGGAGACTTCATAGAGGATAGAGATATGCCGAGCCCGGAAGACGCCGCATCCTGCAACCTTCTCCACGAACAGATCGAGGATATGCTGGATGCCCTTTCCGACAGGGAGAGAGAGGTTCTGCGATATCGTTTCGGCTTGGAGGACGGCAGATCCTATACCTTGGAGGAGGTCGGGCGTCGTTTCGGAGTTACTAGAGAGCGTATTCGTCAGATAGAGGCCAAGGCTCTCAGAAAGCTTCGCCATCCCAGCAGGAGCAAGAAGCTCAGGGATTTTCTCGAATGATAAAAAGGTCGGAGGGTCGTCTATTTAGACGGTTCTCCGACCTTTTTAATCTATAGTGATATTTCGGTCTACGCAGGAGAGGTCCCTTCCTCCAGCTTTTTGTTCCTGAAGTACAGCGAAGTGTCGGCCGTTACCATGGCAGTGTTGAGCAAATAGAGAGACAGAACCGGCCAGGATATCTCCGGTTCTATTAGGCTTTTTACTATCCCTGCGACGTAGCCGACCAAGATTATTACCATGAAAGACAGGCTTTTCCCCTTGGTGCTTTTGGACGTCATGCTTTTCCATATGGAGGCGGGCCAGGCCATTCCGAAGCATATCAACATGATTCCCTCGCATATCTTTATCCACATAAACGGAGTCCTCCTCCTGAGTCTATACATAGAAGGAGGCCACCTCTTTTAGAGGTGGCCTCCTGTAAAACAGTCTCTACCTTAGAGGCTGATTGCGTCCACTGGACAGGCGGACACGCAGGCTCCGCACTCGACGCACTTGCCCTCGTCGACTACGGCTTTGCCGTCGTTCATCTCGATAGCCTCTACGGGGCAGGTGCCCACGCAGCTCTCGCAACCTACACAGGTCTCTTTATCTACTTTCGCTGCCATGAAAATTCCTCCTCCATGTTTATTGAACTCCCACCAAACTATACAATATATCGGGGGGTTATAGCAACCCCCTTTTTGAGATTGTCTTTCAATACTATTCTTGAAATATGTGTGGAGGGTACTCCGGCTTGGGATCTCGGGACATCAACTCTCGAATGGCTTCTTTAGGGGAGAGTCCCTCGTAAAGAACCTGGTAGACCGATCGGGATATCGGAAGATCCACCTTGAGCTTCTTGCCCAGCTCTACCGCAGCCTTGACCGTGTACGCTCCCTCCGCCACCTGTCCTAGAGATTCGATGGCTTCTTCAAGGGATTGCCCTTCGCCCAGGGCCATTCCAAGACGGAAGTTTCTCGAATGTCGACTATATGCCGTCACCATGAGGTCTCCAATTCCCGCCAGGCCGGCCAGGGTTATCGGGTGAGCTCCCATGGTGACGGCCAATCTCATTATCTCGGCCAGCCCCCGACTTACCAGGGCTGCCGTGGCGTTGTCTCCCATCTCCATTTTGTGGGCCAGGCCGGAGGCTATGGCTATGACGTTTTTAAGCGCTCCTCCGGTCTCTACTCCGCATACGTCCTCGCTGGAGTATATCCGGAAAGTCCCTCCTGTCAGGATCTCCTGCCACGAAGAGGCCTCTTCCTGATGGTCGGAGGCCACGACGACGGCGGTAGGCAGGCCCTTTACCACCTCTTCCGCGTGGCTAGGACCGGACAATACTGCGTATTTGCATTTCGGCGCCAGTTCTTGAACTATCTGACTGACCCTTTTCAGAGTGCCCACCTCTATACCCTTGGCTACGTTACAGATGGATATTCCGTCCATATCGGTCTCAAACGATCTTAGTTTTGTGAGCAACGATCTGGATGCCTGGGTCGGAACCGCCATTATCCACATATTGGAGTGTTCCATAACCGACACGAGATCGCTCGTAGGTGTTATATTTGATGGTAGATCTACATCGGGAAGATATCGGTCGTTTCTACCGGATTTTGATATTAGTTCCGCTTGTCTTTCGTCTCTGCACCATAGAGCGACCGAATGTCCTTTATTAGCAGCCACCTTCGCCAGAGCGGTTCCCCAGCTTCCGGATCCCATAACGGTTATATTCCGTGGTTTCGGGCGTTCTCTTACGTATCTCATAAGTCGCCCTCCTTTCGTCGAACGTGCGATTGATACTTGACTGAACGCTGGCTGGTACTAATATACTACAAGGCAACGGATTGCACATTTTTGGAGGCTATAGAGTATGGATCAAAACTCGATCAATCGAATCGACCGTATCTTTACCGACGTGACCGGTATACTCTCGGAAGGTTTTGACGAGTTGACCCAAATCCGAATGGATGAGTACGAGGCCTATCTGGCCTTCCGCAAGGAATTCGGATCGGTTCAAAAACAGGTGGAGGAAGTGGTAGAGGCCTGTGAAAAATGTGGTCGAGAGTGTAGAAAAGCCAGATACGAGCTCGTATCTGCGGTTAAGGGGAACCTAGAAGACGACGAAAAAGAGGTCTACTTTCGAGTGGAGCACTTGATGAAACTTCACGGTAGCCTGGAGGAGAGGGAGAGAAGCCTCCGCGCCATGAGAGACCATCTGGCTAGGGAAATACGACACAAGGAAGTCATGCTGAAGAGGACCGAGGATCTGGGGTCTCGTTTCCGGATGGCAATGGAGATAATAGACAGTGGGAAGCAGCTGGAGACCCCGGAGCAGCATGGGATACTGGCGGCGGCGATCGCTATGGCGGAGAGGGAAAGCGCCCATATGGCCAGGGATCTCCACGATGGACCGGCTCAAAAATTCGCCGACGCCGTTATGAGTACCGAACTGGCGGAGCGTTATATCTCCGAGAGGTCTTACGATGAGGCGCTTAATGAGATCTGCAACCTGAAGGAGGTCCTCTTCGAGTCGGAGAAAGACGTGAGGGCCGTTCTGCATCAGCTCACTCCTCCTGGACTCGATCAGGGGTTGGACGTGGCCATAGGAAGACTGACGGAGAGGCTTTCCGAGAGACACGGAGTAGATATCGCGGTCTCGGCCGAGGGGATGGGGTGGAAAATACCTCTCTACATGAGAGCCAACATCTTTAAGATACTCTATCAGGGGATGATAAACGCTCTTAGGAATGGCAAGGCGTCCAAGATATCGCTTCGAATCTCGGTGGGAGAGGAGAACTTTAGGGCCCTGCTTTCCGACGACGGGATAGGGTTCGACGTTGAAGCTGCTAGGATGGAGGCGGACAGGAGGGGGTCTTACGGTTTGAGGAGCATGAACGAAAGAGCGGAGCTCGCGGGAGGATCTTTGTCTATAGAAAGCTCTCCCGGGCGGGGTACGATCGTACGGTTGACGGTTCCTCTCAGAGGAGGTGAAGATCTGTGACGTCGATGACCCATAAGGCGTCGGCCTTGGATTTCTTGGCCCGTTCCACCGTCAACGTGGACGACGAGGCCTGCCATCCCGTCGCTCCCGACGCGTCTTTTACCGTTGACGTAAGGTACCAGGAGGATGGAACCAGGCAGATAGTGTTGTTCGTTTTGGACGATTTTGGAAGAATGCAGCATAGAATAAGGTTGAATGAGGGGTCCGTAAGGGAGCTTGTAAAGTTGCTTGATGGAGCCTTGAGGGATAAATGAAAAGAGGGAGGGCTGTCGCCCTCCCTCTCGGTTTAAGCCGTTTTTTTGGATGCTTTTTTCCTCTCGTTCATGTCGAGGATGGCCTTTCTTATTCGAATTTCCTTCGGCGTAGCCTCCACCAGCTCGTCGTCTCCGATCCATTCGAGGGCCTTGTCCAAGGTGACCGATCTGGGTACGTCGAGTTTTATGCCCATGTCCTTGGTGGCCGAACGGTGGTTGGAGGTCTGTTTTTTCTTAGTCGGGTTGCACGGTATGTCTCCCGGTCTGGAGTTCTCCCCTACGACCTGTCCATTGTAGACTTCCGTTCCTGGTGCGATGAATAGAGTTCCCCTTTCCTGGAGGTTTTCAAGTTGGTATCCTGTCGCAGGGCCGGTATCCATGCTGACCATGGATCCTCTGTTCCTGGAGGTGATGTCTCCCTTCCAGTGACCGTATCCCACGAACCTGGAGGCCATTATCCCAAGGCCTCTGGTGTCGGTGAGGAACTCGCCCCTATAGCCGATCAGCCCTCTGGTGGGGATGTCGAATGTCATCTTGACGACTCCTGTGTCCAAAACGGCCATGTCGGTCAGATCGGCCTTTCTCTGGGCCAGTTTCTCTATGACGACTCCCTGGTAGGATTCGGGAACCTCTATCACCAGCTGTTCCAGCGGCTCCAGCCTGTGTCCCAGGTCGTCCTTTTTTGTTATAACCTCCGGTCTGGACACGCAGAGCTCCGATCCTTCCCGGATCATCTCCTCTATCAGTATGGCCAGTTGCAACTCGCCTCTGCCGGATACCTTTAGTCCGTCCGGTCTTCCCAGGTCCTCGACCCTGAGGGCCACGTTGCTGTGGGTCTCCCTCTCAAGTCTAGCCTTGAGCTGTCTCAAGGTCAGAGGCGACCCGTCCCTTCCGGCGAAGGGGCCGTTGTTGACCAGGAAGAACATGGATACTGTGGGTTCCTCTATCATCAAGGGAGGAAAGGGAGGCTGCTTCGAGGCAGGAGAGGCGAAGGTGTCTCCTATATCGATGCCCTTGGGTCCCGTTATCCATACTATATCTCCCGCACAGGCCTGTTCGACCTCTATCCTGTCGAGTCCCCTCGTAACCCATATATGGGACGCCTTTTCCTGGGAGGATCCCAACACGTCCCAGCCCTCGGAGGTCTCGGACGGGTGCCTCCATTTTGTCTTGGTCTGTAGGAACGGCTCGCCCTGTTTTATGGCTCCCGAGGTTATCTTTCCGCATCCTATCTGGCCTACGTAGTCGTTCCAGCCTAGAGTGCTTATCTGCATTCGAAAAGGCTCGTCAAGCTTGGCCTCCGGAGCCTTGACGCTTTCCACTATGGTCTCGAAGAGGGGGTTCATACCGACCCTCTCGTCCTCCAAGTCCTTCACCAGCCAACCGTCCAGCCCGGATCCGTACAGTACGGGGAACTCTAGCTGATGCTCGTCCGCTCCCAGCTCGATGAACAGGTCGATGGTCTTATCGAGCGCCTGGTCGGGGACAGCTCTGGGGCGGTCGACTTTGTTTATGACCACGATAGGGTTCAAGCCCAGACTTAAAGCTCTCGAGAGGACGTAACGGGTCTGTGGCATGGGGCCCTCGTTGGCGTCCACCAATAGAAGGACCGAGTCTACCATGGAAAGGACCCTCTCTACCTCGCCTGAAAAATCGGCGTGTCCCGGGGTATCCACGATGTTGATAAGATAGTCGTTCCATTCGACGGTACAGTGTTTCGAGGTGATGGTTATGCCTCTTTCTCTCTCCAGCTCTCCGCTGTCCATAACCCTTTCCTCGATCCTGGCGTTTTCACGGAAGACCCTGGTGGCTCGGAATATCGAATCGATCAACGTGGTCTTTCCGTGATCGATATGGGCTATTATCGCTACATTACGTATTTTTTCTACCACGTGCACTTATACCACTCCTATGTAGGATCTTAGTTTTCTTGAGATCCCAAAAAAGTGATGATACACCCAACTTCTCCGTTTCACAAGTATCGTGGAAGCTATCGGTCGTACAATGTATAATATGGTCGAGAATCGAATTGGAGGTTCAGCTTTATGATAGTCGTCAGTTCCTGCCTTTTGGGTATACCCTGCAGATACGACGGAACTGGGTTTCGTCGTCCCGACATAATGGAAATTCTGGAGGGTAGGGATGTACTGCCTCTCTGCCCTGAACAGCTAGGGGGGCTTTCCACTCCCAGGACGCCCTGCGAGATAGTAAACGGGATGGTGGTGGGTAAGGACGGTATCGATCATACCGGTTCTTTTCGTCGGGGAGCTGCATTAGCTCTCGAGGAAATGTCGAATTTCGACGTCTCCGTGGCCTTGCTCAAGGAAAAGAGCCCTTCCTGCGGGTCCTGTCTGATCTACGACGGTTCTTTTTCCGGTAGGGTAATAAAGGGGACAGGAGTCTTCGCTTCCTCCCTGATCGATATGGGAGTACCTGTATTTTCCGAGGAGGACCTGGAGGGGTTCATATCGTTCTTGATGTAGAGGTAAGTCTTTTTTGTGTTGGAGAAAGGTGATGTGTTTATGGGAAATCAAGGCAGCGGGGGTATTCTTTGCTCCCAGGATTTGGATGACAAAGTCTCTCTTCAGATTTGGAGAGGCAAGGGAGCTCCCCGTCTTGGAATATACAACAAGACCAAGGAGAAGATGAAGCCGGTTCGTTTTTCCTGGCTGGAAGCTCCCTCTAGGGTCTTGAAGATGCAGCATGGTCGTGGTCAATCCACGGAGTACGATATGGACGCTATCTCTAAGGCGGTTAGGGGACTTCTGGAGTCCATGTCGAGAGATCTTACCTTTCGATCCATGTGCTTGAGGACAGCCGTTCTGCTTCAGGATATGGCCATCGTCCCGAAAGTCGTCATGGATAAAAAGGACTTCGCCTTGTTGCCGGAGAGCAAGAGGAGGTCTCTCTGGTTGACCGATCTGTCCGATGGGAAGGACAATGGAGCCTTTCTTCCCTGTTTCGACGTGACCGACGAGGAATCCGAGCTGTTTCTCAAAAACGGGGATGAGCTCTATCTGGATTTGCCCAAGGGAGCGGACATAAGGGATATAAGGTCCACCTCCATAGTCTCGAAGCTTACGGCGGTGGATCCGGTCCGTTGGTATATGCCTTTTCAGATCGGGGCGATGGGGGTTCTTATGGGCTTTTCCGCTGTCGGTGGGGAGGTCATAGATTTTGCCGACTCTCTCTGGAGGGGATACGACAGGAGGGATTTTCTCCGAAAGGCCGACGATCTGGACGGTCAGGCCAAGGTCCAGGCCTCCAAGATGGCGGTGGCATTGGTGTCTTTGGTTCGTCACTGGCCCTATCTCCAGGCCTTGGAATACAGGGAGCATTACGATTCCGAGGGAGATCTCAAGGAACGCGGCTATTCCAGAAAGAGAAGATTCGACATCCCTCAGGGACAGTTAGGGGACATTTCCTACGTCGTGACGGTCTACGATAACGGAGAGGGCCATATAGCTCTGGGGTGTAAGGGCAGCGGCAGAACCTCTCTCCACGAAGGGGACATGATATTCGAGATGCCCGACCACGTATACGGTAAGAGCATGGCCTCCGATGCCTGTGGCAGCTCTCCCGACGAGACCTATTCCATAGTCAGTCTGATAAGGGCCTGGCGAACCTACGGTTGGTGTCGAAGGGTGAAGGAGCTCTCCGAACCGGCCTTGATGGGGTACCGTTAGGAGGGATCAGATGAGGGAGGTCCGGATCGGTACCTGTTCGTGGGCGGACAGACAGCTTCTATCCAGCGGTTGGTATCCCTCTGAGGCCAAAGACGGTGAGAGACGGTTGGGATTCTACTCCTCTCGTTTCAACACAGTGGAGGTAGACAGCACCTTTTATGCCATACCGGACATAACCGATGTGTATCGATGGGCGTCCTGGACTCCTCCTGACTTTCTGTTCGGAATAAAGGCCTACGGGCTTTTCACCTTTCACTCGGTCCAATGGAGCGCCCTGCCCAGATGGGTGAGGGACGAGGTCGGAGACAGAGACAGTCGGGTGGATTTTAAAAGGGTTCCCAGATCGGTACGTCTTGAGCTGTGGCGCCAGTTCTCCGATTCCATAATGCCGCTTCACAAGATAGGCAAGTTGGGATACGTCTTGTTTCAGATTCCGCCTTGGGCGGTCTTTTCGGAAAGGATGATACGTTATCTGGACCGGGTCGTGGAGGAGGCTCACCCCTTCAGGATAGCCTTTGAGGTTCGAAACGGTACTTGGCTTTCCGGTGACAACAAGGCGGTTTTCCTCGATCGTCTGAGAGCTCACGATGTTGCCTACGTAGTGGTGGACGAACCTCAGCTTTCATGGACGGTGCCTCCTGAGGTTAACGTAACGGCTTCCTGGGGATCGGTAGTGAGATTCCATGGCAGAAACGAGTGTGCTTGGGAGCGAAGGGGTACCTCGGTTGGAGAGAGGTTTCGATATCTCTACTCTCAAAAAGAGCTCAAACCGTGGCGCCAGAGGATAGGCGAGATATCCTCCGGTGTGGACAGGACCTTCGTGATGTTCAACAACTGCTGGTCCGACTACTCCGTTCGCAGCGCCGCCTCCATGCAGGCGGTCATGGGGTTGTCCCACCCCTCCGGCTTACAGGCTGAGCTGGACCTATAGCGGGGAAGTCTCCTCCAGAGCCGTAAAATAACCTTTTTCTGTTTTTTCGAAGACCGATTCCCAGGTGTAGCTTTTCAGCCTTTCCTGGGGTATGGACGGAGATTTTTCTTTCAGGGTTCTCCCAATCTGTCTCTCCAGAGCTAAAACCATGTTGGATAGCGATTCCTGGCCGGGGTCCCACACGGTGGCGGGCGATACCTTCATAGGCACGGTCTCCAGGGCAGAGGGTGCGATTCCCACCGCCATTTCCAGAACTCCCGGCAGGGCTGTGGCGACGACTCTACATCCGCAGGCCAGGGCCTCCAGCAACACCAGGGGCAGCCCCTCGTGAAGGGACGGCAGAACGAACACGTGGGATTTTCCCATCAAGGCCGCCATCTTCGACGGGGGAACCTGCCCCACCAGCTCGACCCTGGAGCCCAAGGCCTCAAGCATCTCGACGCATTTTTTGCCGTCCTGTCCCGTCCCCTTTCCTGCAACGATCAATCTCCATGGCAGGTACACCTTTCCCAGAGAGCGAGCCAACCAGGGTATCCCCTTTTCCGACGAGATTTTTCCGCCGTACATAATGGTGACGGGTGGAACTTCCGGCTTTTCCTGCAAGGTGAACAGGTTGGAGTTATACCCCCCTCCGACGACCGATATTCGATCGGAAGGGATGCCGTATATCTCCTGTATCTCCTCCTTTTGAGGTGCGCTCAGAGCCAGAACCCGGTTCAAATTGGCACAACCTTCGAGGACCTTTGCTCTGAAACGCGGAAGATTTCTCATCTGTCTCAGGTCACTTCCGTGGCTGGTGGCGATTACCGGAATTTCCGGGAAAAGACGTCTGGTCATGGACGTCAACAACCACAGATGGTGACAGTGTATCAGGTCCGGGGAGAAAGTTTTTACACCGTGGATCAGAGCTTCTCGGAAGGCCTCTTCGTAAAGCTCCATCTGTCTGTCCGTAAGCTCTCCGAATCTACTGTGTTCGTAGGGCATTACATCGCTCATGCCGGGAATTGGAAACGGAAGCCGTCTCGATTCGAAGGGAACGACCACTCGATTCCCCCTCTCGATGTAAGGGAGCTCTTGTCCTCTCTGAGACCATCGATCGCTTCCCGCCGACAGGAGAAAGCATCGGTGTCCTTTTTTTATGCTCTCCGCCAGAAGTGCCTGAACGTAATGTCCGCTTCCGGTGTATTCCGGTAACTGCGATAACACGTGAAGAATTTTGAGATTTTTTCTCATAGAGCCTCCTGCCAGCCGGGGCGCCCGTAAAGACG
>NZ_JAKGUE010000006.1:0-70191 GCF_021568795.1 Dethiosulfovibrio faecalis | reverse complement strand
GGGCCCGCGCTAATGTGGGGGGGCCCGGTTTACTCCCCGTAGATGTCGTCGAGGACCAGCGTTTTTAGAGATTTCCTCTAGTTATTTTTCGATAGGCCGTTGCCGGCCGATTCGTCAAAGGTGATCCTGTCTTTGAACTCCTCTTTTTTGCCTTTATTCCATTGGGATACCGGGGAGAGAAAACCCACGACCCTCGAATATACCTCGCATCTCGTCTTGCCTTTTTCCATTTGTTTCACGTCCTTTCCCGTGCCTTTTCAGATTCTGCATACCGCTTTCTCCACGTATCGTCCGATTATGTCGGCGTATTTATCAAGTTCTTCCTCGGTGCACCTCCTTTTGTCCCTGTATCCGGGGTCGAGGATCGTTCCTACGGGCCTGAAATACTGTAGGTAGTGGACTTTTGCCCCTTTCACCAGTTGGCCGATTCCTTCCGCCGAGCTCTCGTCGTGCAATCCCGGTACGAAGGTCGTTCTGAACTCGTAATCCCGGGCTTTTTTCATGATGATCTCTATGCTGCGGACTATCGCCTCCTCGAACCCTCCGACTCCCGCAACAGAGGCGTAGTCTTCCAGGGGGGCTTTCACGTCCATGGCGACGTAGTCGATCAGTTTTTCGTCCAACAGGGGTTCTAGGCGATCTGGCAGACTGCCGTTAGTGTCCAGTTTTATCGGAAGCCCCATCTTCCTGACCTCCGATATGAAGCGGGGCAGATCCTCGTGGACGGTCGGTTCTCCGCCGGAGATCACCAGGCCGTCTATGATTTTTATTCTGCGCTTCAGGAAGTCGAATATATCTTCCTCGTCCAGCCCGTCCCCCTGATCGAGAAGACCACCGTTATGGCACCATGGGCAGGCGAAGGTACAGCCTCTGGTGAATATCATGGAGGCTATCCGTCCGGGATAGTCTATTAGAGTGGTCTTCCTTATCCCTCCGATTATCAAGACGAGGTCACTTCTTCCCTCTCCATCTCGGCCTCGGCCGCACAGAGGGGACAAAATTCGTGTTCTCCCGCTATATAGCCGTGTATGGGGCAGACGCTGAAGGTCGGCGTGACTGTGAAATAGGGTAGCCTATAGTTTTCGGCGATTCTACGGACTAGCTTCTTAGCTCCATCTCCGTTCGGGAGCCTCTCCCCCAGGAAGCCGTGGAATACGGTTCCCCCGGTGTAGACGGTCTGGAGCTCGTCCTGGAGGTCCAGGGCGTCGAATATATCGTCCGTGGCGTTTACCGGGAGCTGGGACGAGTTCGTGTAGTAGGGGTTGGATCCCGCCACGGTCGCCTCGTGATTGGCACATTTTATCCTGTTTCCGAACAGGTCTCTATCAGCCTTGGCGAATCGATAGGTCACCCCTTCCGCAGGGGTCGCCTCCAGGTTGTACAGAGACTCTTTATCTGCCTGATAATCGGCCATTCTGTCCTTCATGGCGTTCATGATTCGTCTCGAACATTCGATCGCTTCACGGTCGGTGAGGTCCTTCCCAAGGAAGTTCAGCATGGCCTCGTTCATCCCGTTGAGCCCTATGGTGTTGAAGTGGTTGTTCCAGTATCTTCCCGAGTCCTCCTTCACCGTCCTGAGATAGAACTTGGAGTAGGGGTACAGGTTGGATTCGGTTAGGCTTTCCAGCACCTTTCTCTTTATCTCCAGGCTTTCCCTGGCCGAATCCATCAGGTCGTACACCCGTTTCGTGAAGTCCTCTTCGTCCTTTGCCAGGTAGCCTATTCTGGCCATGTTCAACGTGACTACCCCTATGGATCCCGTCATGGGATTGGAGCCGAAGAGCCCACCTCCTCTTTTGCGAAGCTCTCTGTTGTCCAGTCTGAGTCTGCAACACATCGACCTGGCGTCGTCGGGGCTCATGTCCGAGTTTATGAAATTGGAGAAGTAGGGGATGCCGTACTTGGCGGTCATTTCCCATATTGGCTCCAGGGTTTCGTTGTCCCAGTCGAACTCGGTGGTGATGTTGTAGGTAGGTATGGGGAAGGTGAACACCTTGCCCCTGGCGTCGCCGTCCAGCATCACATCGGCGAAGGCCCGGTTTATCATGTCCATCTCTCTCTGGAATTCTCCCAGTTTCCTGTCGCAGAGGCGCCCTCCAATTATGGCGGGAAGGTTCCTCAGGGAGCTCGGAGGCGTGAGGTCCATGGTTATGTTGGTAAAAGGCGTCTGGAACCCTACTCTGGTGGGAACGTTGAGGTTGAAGACGAATTCCTGCAACGCCTGTCTCACGTTTTTGTAGGACAGTCCGTCGGCTTGTACGAACGGGGCCAGGTAGGTGTCGAAGTTGGAGAAGGCCTGAGCCCCTGCGGCCTCGCCCTGTAATGTGTAGAAGAAGTTGACTATCTGTCCTAGGGCGCTTCTGAAATGTTTTGGAGGTCGGCTCCCTATCTTGGTGCTCACTCCGGTGAACCCGTTCATCAGAAGGTCCTGTAGATCCCAACCGCAACAGTATACCGATAGGTTGCTCAGGTCGTGAATGTGGAAATCTCCCGATACGTGATGTTCCCTGATGGAGGGCGGGTATATCTCGTTGAGCCAGTATTGGGCGGTGATCTCCGAGGCTATATAGTTGTTGAGTCCCTGAAGGGAGTAGCTCATGTTGCTGTTCTCGTTCACCTTCCAGTCCAGTTTGTGCAGGTACTGACCGACCATCTCTACGGCTCCCCCCAGGAGCTGTCTTGTATCTCTCAATCTGGAGTGCTGTTGTCTGTAGAGAATGTAGGCCTTGGCTATGTCAGCGTGTCCCTTTTCTATGAGGATCTTCTCGACCAGGTCCTGCACCTGTTCGACCGAAGGAGACCCTTCATGGTTGAAGAATATGTCCAGGTACGACTCGGCCTGTCGGGTCACCGCCTCTCCTATTTTCTGGTCATGTATGTCGACGGCTGCGGCGGCCTTCATGACGGCTTTGCGGATCCGATCTTTCTCGAAGGGAACCTCTCTGCCGTCTCTTTTGCGAATGTACCCGACCATTTACTCACGTCCTTTTCTTCTTTTATCTAGTCCTCTATCTAGTCCTCGCCGATTCGAGCGGAGACAAGGAGCCATTATACCAGAGGCTCCTTTCAGTATAAAGCCGGAGACTCACTATATAAGTGGTCTCCGGCTTTAGGATACTCTATATAAGGGGTTTGTTCCATAGGTCTTTAAGCTCATTACGATTTTGGGACTTTTATCCCATGGTAGGCAGCATGGCCGCTGTTATGAGAAAGGCGATTCCTACCAGCAGGTCCAGGACTCCCTTCAGAGGACGTCCGGAACGGTACCATCTGGATCCCATTCTTATCATGAAAACACCGCACAGCATCAATATTATCGGCGCCACCCAGTGGGCGAAAAACATAGAGTCACCTCCCTTTTCAGGCGGCTAAGGAGAGGATCTCTCCTCTGTAGATAGATAGTAACGGGTTGGCGTAGGCCTTCAGTGCGTCTCTTTTGGCCATCTCCCTTCCCACTTTGATGCTCTTGGAGTAAGCCTCTTCATGGGGATTGTCAGTCTCATCTCCTTTTTCGACGGGGCGAGGCTCGGGGGATTCGAAATTCTCATAGGTAGCCTCTTTGTCCCTCTCCGTAAAAGGAGGCTCCTCCGAGGCCATATTGAGAGCTTGCATGAGGTGCCTTGGTGGATCCAGCGAGATGTCCGCTCCCACTACATATCTGTTGCCCTCGGAATCGGTCATATATCGTCGGGAGACGGATGATACGTATCCGTTTCCCTGGATTCTTAGAGAGCTCTCCATGGAACTTATCTTGTCCTCTATCTGGCGGAGTATCTCTTTCCTCTCCTGCCCGTCGTAGGCTTGGGTGGATTTGCTATCCCGGTCTCTTCGGTCTAACCTTCGTACTCTTGCTACGTCGTTTAACGGAGATACGGATGGGGTGGCGGGATTCGATACTTGATCCAGGGTCACGGTCATCACCTCCGATATGGTATAAAACAATTGTAGGCTTTATCTTGGGCCATGTACAGTTTTGTATTCGAAAGGCGGTGAACGATTATGAGAAATTTCTCCATAGCCGATACACCTTCACTGATGGTTGATATCGAGGTCCTGGAGAATAATCTAGAGGATATGCAGAGAAAGGCCGATTCCTTCGGCGTCAAGTTGAGACCTCATGTCAAGACTCATAGATCTGTAGATCTGGCAAAGATGCAGATCGAAAGAGGAGCTTCGGGGATAACTGTGGCGAAGCTGACTGAGGCGGGTGTCATGGCAGAAGGAGGCATAGACGATATCTTCGTGGCCAACGAAATAGTGGGGGATATCAAGCTGGAGCGACTGGCCGAAATTCGGAGAAATGTCCGTAGGATAGCCGTGGCGGTGGATCACAGGGATCATATATCGATCCTGAACGGAAGGTTCGACGATCCCGACCGTCCATTGGAGGTCCTGTTGGACGTAAATACGGGCGACCCCAGAACGGGGGTGACTCCAGGTCCTGAGGTCTTGGAGTTGGCGAAATCCGTGTGGGAGAGCCCCGGTCTTTCCCTCAGGGGCATATATACTCACGACGGTCAGAGTTACGACGTGGAAGGATGGGAAGAGGTAATAGAGGTCAACCGGAATAGTCAGCAGACCGTGATCGATCTGGCCAAGACCATCAGGGATAATGGGATCTCCTGCGAGGAGGTCAGCGTCGGATCCACTCCCTCGTTGCTGTTGGGGGAGATATTGCCCGGGGTTACGGAGATAAGGCCCGGAACCTATATATTTATGGACGCCGATCAGGCCAACGTGTTGGGATCCTACGATCGTTGCGCTCTCTCGGTCTTCGCCACTGTGATAAGTCGTCCAACCGAGGATAGGGTCGTCCTGGATGCGGGTACGAAGGCCCTGACCTATTATGTCCAAGATAAGGGAATATGCAGGACCCCGGGACATGGGGTGTTGAAGAGGTATCCATCGATCCACCTGAACAGGAAGTCGGACGAACACAGCTCATTCGATATACCCTCCGATATGGACGTAGATTTCAAGATAGGGGAGAGATTGGAGATAATACCTAACCACGCCTGTCCCACTGTCAATCTCTACGATTTCATCTACGGTGTCAAGGGTGGTGAGGTCGTTGCCATGTGGCCGGTTTCTTGCAGGGGGTGTTCCAGATGAAGGTGATGAAAACTTCTTTGGTAGCGGTTTTTTTCGTGGCAGTTCTTCTGATGTCCTCGTCGGCGGAGGCTCTGTCCTTCAGCATGTCTCAGAAGGTAAGGGATTTTCTATCCGCCATGGATGGCGATCTTTATCTTCGGTGGGGGACATACAGAGGTTTCTGATGCGAGGTCCCATCCGTCCTGGTTCAGGGCGAAGAACCTCTCTATAATCGGGATCGTTACGAGCCGATCGAGGATATGGGCGTGACCCTGTGGATCGATCGAGAGATGAAGTTCCAAGACGACGTGGTCGTATTGGAGATGCAGGAATACAAGGGCGTAGTCGTGGTGTCGTGCTCCTCAGTTTCGGAGTAGTGAGCAGAAGGAGGTTTTTCTATGAAGGTCGATTGCGTGGATGTCCCGAAGGGAAAGGTGGTAGCTGTATCGGGAAGGTTGGATACCCTTACCGCACCCGGTTTCGAGAGCTCCGTCTTAGCTCTTTTGGGCGACGGCATCGGGGCCATGGTAGTAGACCTGTCGGAGTTGGAGTATATCAGCAGTGCTGGACTTCGTAGCATACTTGCTGTAGCTAAAAAAGCCTCGACGGATGGGACCACCGTGTCCCTCTGCGGCATGAAGGGCGTGGTCGAGGAGGTCTTCTCTATCTCCGGTTTCGATAGTTTCCTGCCGGTATATCCAACCAGAGACGAAGCTTTAGAGGCCATGTGATGGAACGGCGAGAGCGTCGTTTTGCCGCTGAGACTGGCAGTTTGGAGGACATAAGGGCCTTCGTCCTGCCCTGTCTTGCCGATATACCTACGAAGCGAAAAATGCACGTAGAGCTGGCGTTGGAGGAGACGGTCGTCAACATCTGTTCCTATGCTTACGAGGTCCCGCCGGGGGAGCTTCTTGTCAGGGTATCGGACGACGGAGACCGTTATTTTCTGGAGTTCGAGGATAGAGGGGTTCCCTTCGATCCCCTCTCTTCCGGCGAGCCAGACGTGAGTGCCTCTATGGAGGAAAGGGGACAGGGAGGTCTTGGCATTCTGTTGATCCGCAGGGTTATGGACGAGGTTCACTACAGTAGGGAAGGCGGGCTCAACCGACTCAGATTGGTAGTGAAAAAGAGATGATACCGCGTGTCCTTTCGTCCTTTTTCTGTCTGATCCTTCTGCCCTCGCTATGTTGGGGCAGCGAATTCTTCATGACCGGGGTAAGGCTTGATCTTCAATGGTATCCTCAGTCCCAGTTTGCGGGATATTACGTGGCCTACGAGAAGGGTATGTACCTCAGAAGAGGGCTGAACGTCTTCGTCTATAGAGGAGGTCCGGACAGAGATCCCATGGAGGCGTTGAGGCGCAGAGAGGCCGATTTTGTGACAGCCTTTCTCACCGGCGCCATGGTCTATAGGGAAAGAGGGCTTCCTCTCGTCAATTTGGCACAGGTGGTCAACGAGGGCAACCTTCTGCTAGTGGCCCAAAAGAAAGACGGCATATCCGAGATCTTCGATCTGGATGGAAAGAGGATAAGCATGTGGGGAGATCACTTTTCCGGCGCCTACAGGGGGTTTTTCACCGCTCACTGTATCTCTCCCGAGATAGTGCCTCAGTTCTATTCGATAGACTTGTTCCTCCGGGGAGGGGTCGTCGCCTGTTCCGCCATGAGTTACAACGAATACAACAGGATCCTTCAGGCCGGATATCGCCAGGAGGATCTGACAGTCATATCCTTGAAAGACGAGGGCTTTGGATTTCCCGAGGACGGCATATACTGTCTCGAGTCAACCTTGAAGGATCATCCGACTGTCTGTCGCGATTTTGTAAGGGCCTCTTTGGAGGGGTGGAGATACACGGCGGAACATCCGGAGGAAGCGGTAGATATAGTGATGAAATATGCTAAAAGAGCCAATGTGCCGGCCAACAGAGTTCATATGAAGCGGATGCTGGAGACGATCCTGCCGTCTATAGTGCCTGATTCGTCCGATCTTTGGTCCTTCGGGCGACTGTCCATGTCCGATTACCTCGACACCGCCTTCATGATGGAGGAGAGAGGCCTTATCGGAAAGGTGGTCCCTTTCGACGATTTCGTGAAAACGGTGTTCGAAGATGAAGATTAAGGGGAGTATCGCCTCTAGACTGATCCTTTCGACCCTTATAGGGGCGGGATGCGTGCTGTTGGCGATAGTCGGCTATGGTTTCGTCCATGCCAGGTCTACATTGAAACAGGAGATGGTCTCCAAGGTAGAGGGACTTGCCGAGGGAACCTCATTTAAAGTGGGACGGATCCCCCTGGTTGTCGAAACGGTGGGGCGGGATCTGGCCGTAGGTCTTTCTCTTTCCGATCTGTCTGAAGACGACGTCTTCTCGATATTGGAGGGGACCTTGAGGGTGCACCCCGAGGTCTCAGGAGTGTGTCTTGCCTTTTCCCCTCAGCTGAAGGACTCTCGTTTGAGAAATTGGGCTCCATTTGCCTACAGGGACGACGGTGGAATCCACAGGAAAAACCTGGGTGAGGGCGGTTACGACAGGGAGATCTGGGACTGGTACCAACTGCCTAAAGAACTTGGGCGTCCGGTATGGACCGAGCCCTATTTCGGTGTCGGCGGCAGCGAGATGCTGCTGATATCCTACTGCATTCCCCTTTACGATTCCGACGGTTCCTTTATGGCCTCTCTTGCCTGCGATGTCTCCCTAGACTGGCTCACGGATACGATGATCGGACTTAGGTCCTATGACGACGGATACGCTTTTCTGATTACCTCCGCCGGAACGGTGGTATCCCATCCCGACAGGGTCCTCATTATGAACGAGACCATCTTCAGCATCGCCGATGCCGAAGATGATGGTCGACTGTGGAATATCGGAGATGGAATGAGAAAGGGCGAGGATGGACTTGTCGAATTTGTGGATTTTACAACCGGAGATCCCAGCTGGATTGCCTATCGCCCGGTCGGAGATATGGGGTGGTCCATCGGTATAGTCTTTCCCCGCAGGGCTCTCGTCGAACCTCTTCACGATCTTAGTCGATCTCAGCTTTTGCTGGGACTCGTCGGCTTGGCTCTACTGTTCGTGGTGTCCTCCGTAATCGCTAGGTCGATAACCGGTCCTATAAAGAGCCTGAGCGCCGCCACGAAGCTTACTGCGTCGGGTGATCTCGAGTCGTCTCTGCCCTACGTTCCCGGTGACGACGAGGTGGCTCAGCTGGCCCGGTCCTTCGCCTCCATGAGAGAGGATCTTCTTGTCTATGTGGAGGAGCTCCAAGAGACCACCGCCGCCAGGGAAAAGATGGAGAGCGAGCTGAACATCGCCCATTCGATCCAGTTGAGCCTCGTTCCCAGGACCTTCCCGCCTTTCCCGGAGATGGAAGAGTTCGACCTTTATGCCCTTTTGGACCCCGCCAAGGAGGTCGGAGGGGATTTTTACGATTTCTTCATGGTCGATCCCGGACGTATATTGGTAACGGTAGGAGATGTTTCCGGGAAAGGCGTTCCGGCCGCTCTGTTTATGGCGGTGACGAGGACCTTCATAAGGGCCTTCGCCAAGGAGGGGCTGGGCCCCGAAGCCATTTTATCGAGATTAAACGACGAGATATCGGCTGACAACGAGTCCTGTATGTTCGTCACGGTCTTCTGTGCGGTTATAGACCTGGAAAACGGGGAGTTCCTATACGCCTCCGGCGGTCATAATCCTCCGTTTCTTCTGGGCAAGGGGACTGTGGGCTTCCTGCCTAAGGTCAAGGGACCTCTCGTGGGACCGATGGCTGGAATGACCTTCCAGGAAGGCAAGGCCAAGATCGAGGCGGGAGAGACGCTCTTTTTGTATACAGACGGTCTTACCGAGGCGATGGACGGATACGGTAGGCTTCTGGGGGAGGAGAAGTCTATCCTATGGTTGGAGGAGATGGAAGGCATGTCCAGCAAGGAAATGGTCCTGGGGTTGAGAGAGAAAGTAGCGTCGTTCGTCGATGGAGCAGAGCAGTCGGACGACATAACCTTGCTGGCCTTCCGTTTCAGAGGTCCGATCGATCGGGAAAGCTAGGCATGGACAGGATCACCATGTCGTGGTCCGGGTGTTGACGCCCATTTATCGATCTCTCTGGAATGGAGGTCTCCAGCTCCCTTAGCACCCAGTCCGATTTCGGTGAAATATTTACATAGCCTATGTGGTCTATGGTGCATTGCAGGTCGTCATAGCTGTAGCCTTCCTCGAGTTTTAACGTGGGAAACGGCGCCAGGGTCGGTTCGGTCGTGTTGAAATCTCCCAATATGAAGAGGGGGTCGTCGTGTTCCTCCGATAGTACCCCCAGACCGAGTATCTGGGCCTGGCGTATGCCGTTGTTCGCAGCTACCGCTTCGAGTCTGTTTCCGTTCCCCCTGGTACTGAGCCCCTGGAGGTGGACATTTAAGACGGAGAAGGTAGTCCCGGTGGATATCTCCTCGAAGGCCCCCTCTAGAGGAGGTCTTTGGAACAGTTTATGGATGCTTCCCCTCCAGTTTATCCTCTCTTCGACCATGCGTGGTAGGGGCGGTTTTATCGATCTTATTTTGTCCGATCTCCATATGAAATACAGATCCTGCCTGCCTCGCGTATCGTTGCCTTCGTAGTCCCACCCCGGCAGATCCTCGGAGACGAAGGTCTTCATCGTCTCGTCTCTCTCTATCTCCTGGAGTGCCACTATATCCGCTCCGGATGTCTCTATTTTTTGGGCCAGCAGTGACCGTTCCGGTCGGGAATAACCTCTGGGGCCGGAGATTGAAAAATACTCCATGTTGAATGTCGCTATCGTAAGGCCCCAAGATGGTCCGGCTAGGAAAAGAAGAGCCATGATCCCGATCGTTGCCGCGATCGTTCCGTGTCTTTTCAAACCTTCTGTCACTCCTTGTTCTGTAGGTTGGTCCTCATGTTACCATCTTTAGGCTTTATCTCCATGATTTTCGAGGTTTTTGTCCTTTAAAACTCCCATCGTTCGTGTTTCTTGCTTTTCCTTGAAGGTTTTTCATTTGGGGCGTATACTTTCAAATCGTTCCTATCGTGAAAAAGGGGGAGTTATCTATGGAGTTAAAGGCTTGGATAGCGGTGGTTCTGTTTGCCGTTACGATCCTGTCGATAGCTCGAGGATGGATGAAAGCCAGCACTGCCACTCTTCTAGGTGCCTCGGCCATGATGTTGTTTCGTCTGGTCCCCGGTTCGGCTGCCAGTCAGTATATAGATTCCAACACCGTGGGCCTCTTGGTCGGTATGATGATAGTGGTCGGTATACTGTCCAAGACCGGGCTCTTTCAGTATATAGCCGTCAAAGCCATCAAGATCACCAAGGGAAACGGAATCTTGATATTGCTGTCCATCTCCCTCATAACGGCGGTCTTGTCCGCATTTCTCGACAACGTCACGACGGTCCTTCTGGTCAGCCCCGTGGTGGTTTCCTTGGCGGATCTGATAAAAATGAACCCTCTGCCTCTTTTGATGAGCGAGGTCATAGCGTCCAATATCGGAGGCACTGCTACCCTGATAGGTGATCCTCCGAACATGATAGTAGGATCATATGCAGGGTTTTCCTTCAACGATTTTCTGCTCCATCTGAGTCCTGTGGTCACAGTCGTATGGTTGATCTCGATGGTCTTTCTCTGTTTTCACTACAGAAAGGATCTGAGCCCCGATCCCGCAGCTACGAATCGTCTGAAGGAGGTCGATGAGTCCAAGCTCATAAAGGACAAAAAACTGATGGTACGATCTGGATTCGTCATGTTCATGGTCCTCTTGGGTTTTCTGTTCCATCATCATCTGGGACTCAACGCCTCGGTCGTGGCTCTGTTCGCGGCAGGGGTTCTCCTTGCCACGTCCCATCTGGACGATGGCGAGATAGTTCATCAGGAGGTGGAGTGGCCTACAATAGTTTACTTCGTGTCTCTTTTCATACTCGTCGGAGGACTCCAGGAAAACGGGGTTATCCTGTCTTTGGCGGAGATATTGACCGACCTGTTGAGCTACAGCCCTATGGCTATGATACTGGGTATACTCTGGATCTCGGGCTTGTCCTGTGTCTTCATAAACAACGTGGCCTTTTCCGCCATGTTCGTACACGTAGTGAGCGAGATGGCCAAGAGTGCCGGAATGCCTCCGGATCCACTTTTTTGGTCCTTGGCGCTGGGCTCTTGTCTAGGAGGCAACGGCAGTTATCTAGGTGCTGCCGCAAACGCGGTTATGGCCGATTTCGCCAGCAGAAGCGGATTTCACATTTCCTTCGGTTCTTTTTTTGTGGTAGGGATAAAGACGGTCCTCATCTCCCTCGTCGTGGCCAGCTTATTCCTCTTCATAACGTATAGAAACGTGGTCACTTATTGAGAAAGGGCCTGAGGGAGAGTATATTTATAAAAGGGGCTTTCGCTCCTAGTAGGAGGGGGTACCATGAAGGTAGGAGAGCTGGTGGACAGGGACCTGACCGCCCTGTCGGAGGATTGTCCCGTTTCGGAGGCAATAGAGGTCCTCTATCATCACAATGCCTCGGGGCTTCCCGTTTTGGATGAGGAGAACAGGGTGATAGGTTTCATAAGCGAAAAGGACATAATAAAGGCCGCTCTTCCGGGCTATGTCCATATGCTTCACGATTCCTCCTTCCTTCCCGATTACGGTCAGTTCAGTTCCCGCCTGAGGGATATAGCCGACGATCCGGTGAGTAAGTACATGAAGGAGAACGTGATAACGTTCAACGAAGACGACAGCGATTTTTACGTGGCAAACAGAGTCATAAAGGAAAACATAAAGATAGCTCCGGTTTTACGGGACGGCCAGCTTGTCGGCATAGTGAGCAGATCCCATCTGGTGAGACATCTTCTGCTCCATCCAGAGGAGATCGAGGATGCCTTAGAGGACGATCCACGGAAATGACGGTGCATAAGGAAAAAAAGAGGACGGGTCCGGCTGGACTCGTCCTCTTTTTTGATAATTAATAGATGTCGGTTTTTGGGGCTTGACAGATCGATGGATGTGAATATACTTTAATCATCTGGTCGACGGGATACGGAATACTAGGAGGCTCGATATGGTAGCGGAATCTTTGAAATACGTGACCTTGAGCAGTCAGATGTTCGATTATCTCAGGAGAGAGGTCGTCGTCTCGGACGAATTTAAAGACGAGGTCTTTATAAGAGAGGCGGAGATCGCCGAACGTCTAGGGGTTAGCAGAGCCCCGGTCAGAGAGGCCTTGAAGCAGATGGAGATGATGGGGTTGGTAGTCTCCATGCCCAGAAAGGGCGTCAAGGTCAGGCTCTTCTCAAAGGAAGAGCTGGATGAACTCTACGAGATGAGGGTGGTGCTGGAGGAGCTGGTCTTCAGGGACATAATCGATAAGGACCTTTTCACCTCGGAGGTGAAAGAGTCTTTCGAGGGGAAACTGGAAAAGCTGTTGGAGATCTGCGAAGGAGATGGAGGTCGAGAGGAAAAGATAAAGGCCTTCTGCGATAAGGACCTCGATTTTCACAGGTCTCTCGCAGAGCTTTCCGGAAGGGTATGGACCGCCAAGGTTCTCGAGACCCTTTACTGTCAACTTCATCTGGCCCTCCTCAGAGAATTGGAGGAAGCGGAGACTTTAGCGGATCTGGTTAGACTCCATTATTCCATAGTGGAAAACCTCGCAGCTGGAGATCTGGAAAAACTGACCGTCGACCGCAGATACAGTTATTTCTCCCGTAGAAATACGGTTCTTAGCAAAAAAAAGGGGGTGAAAGGATAAACAAATTGCGCCCTAGGTCTGAGGTTTTGTGGACGTTATTTCGACGGAGGTAATACTATGAATGCACGGATACGTACGACCCTGTGTCTCGCAGTCACCGCGGTTATTCTAGCTATGCCCGTATCGTCCGCGGTCGCGGATGAGATAAAACTGTCCAACCAGCTGCCGCCTTCACATCACATATCAAAGGCATTGGATTTCTTTGCCGATAAGGTAGAGGAATATTCCGGAGGCAAGACGACGGTAAAGGTTTTCCATTCGGCCCAGCTCTTCAAGGATACCGAGGTTGTCGAAGCTCTTCAGGAGAACCTGGTACCTATAGCCCTAGTTCCGGTAAATAAATGGTCCGGCATGATCCCCGCTACCGACGTTTTCGAGATGCCCTTCGTATTCAAGGAGCTCGACTCTATAAAAAAATTCATAGAGGCAGGAGCTGGAGAACTGCTGAACGAGGAGTTCAATAAAAAAGGCGTTACCGATCTATTCTGGGCCGATTATGGCTTCGTACAGTTTTTCAACAGCAAACGGCCCCTTATGGCTCCCGCCGATTTCGAGGGACTCAAGATAAGGACCTTCAGCAACGGAACGGCCGAGACTGTCTCCGCCCTAGGAGGAACTCCGGTTGTTATGAGCTCTTCCGAGATGTATATGGCCCTCCAGCGTAAGACGGTGGACGGAGCTACTACCGGCATGCCCGCGGCGGTTTCCAGAAAGATCTTCGAGGTCCAGAACTACCTCACCGTGTGTAACTACACGACGGCTCAGTTCGTAGTCCAGTGTAACCTGGAATGGTGGGACAAGCTCGGCGACGAGGAAAAGGAGATGCTCAAAAAGGCCGGCGTCGAGGCAGAGGAATGGCTTCGCGGACAGATAGCCCAGTCGGAGAAAGACGCTCAGAAGGTCATAGCCGATGCTGGACTGGAGATTACCGTATTAAACGCCGACCAGAGAGATGCCTTTATAGAGGCTACCGAGCCGGTAAGATCCGGATTCATGAAAAAGACCCCTCTCTGTAAAAAGCTCGTCGAGATCGCCTTGGGATCGAATTAGGTGGTTGTTTGGAGGTAAGGCGGGAAGCTCTCTTCCCGCCTTATTTCGAAGTATCCTTTGGAGGGATTTGTGATGATCACATTATATAAAAAGACGATCAACGGTCTCAGTGCCGCGATGGGTTGGCTTTGCGGAATAGGGACTTTGGTTATGGGCTTGATCCTATTCTACGAGGTCGTGCGGAGATATTTCTTCAACTCTCCGACCATATGGACCCAGGAAGTCTCGGTCTATATCTTCATGTGGTGCATGTTCGGCGGAGCTTCCTACGCCCTTCAGAGGGGCAAACACGTCAACATCGATCTTCTCACCGTCAAGCTTTCTCCCAAGGCTCAGAGCAAGCTTAAAGTTATCACAAGCTTTTTCGGAGCTCTGTTCTGTTCGGAGATAGCCGTCCAGGGATGGAACATGATAGAGAGTGCGGTCAAGTACCAGAAACACTCTCCCACGCCTCTGCACGTACCCCTCTGGATTCCTCAATCCGCGCTGTTTCTCGGGTTCACCTTGCTCGCTCTTCAGTTCGTCGTCCTGATAATAGAGGAGATCGCTTTCATAAGGAGCGGCGAGAGAGATTCGGTTCAGGAGGTAAATCACTGATGGGTTCCTTCATGTTCGTGATCCTGCTTTTATTGGTGGTACTTTTCATGGGGATGCCGGTAGCCTTTTCCCTGGGAGCTACATCGGTGTTGCTGACCTTGATATACGATCTTCCCATGAAGATCCTGTCTCAGTCGATATTCACCTCTCTGGAGGGGTTCGTGCTTTTGTCGATTCCTCTCTTCGTGCTCATGAGTCAGGTCCTTTTGGACGGGCGGATAGGGGACGACCTCTTCGAGGTTATGAACGCCTGGGTTAGACATCTTCCTGGAGGATTGGCCATCGCGACCATACTCGCCTGTGCCTTCTTCGCCGCAATAACCGGATCCAGCGCCGCCACAGCGGCTACCATAGGGATGGTTGCCTACCCGGCCATGCTGGACAGGGGCTACGATAAAAAATTCACCCTCGGTTTGTTGGCGGCTGGGGGAACCCTTGGTATCCTCATTCCTCCCAGCATACCTCTCATACTCTATGGTGCCATCACGGAGGAGTCGGTAGGCAAGTTGTTTATCGCCGGAATAATCCCGGGGTTGATACTGACGGCAATATTCGTGGTCTATTCGGTGATAAAAAGCAAAAACGGCGGTTTTACACCTATGCCTAAGGCTTCCTGGAAAGAACGTCTTTCCATAACGGCCAGAAACATATGGGGCATCATATTGCCCATATTGGTGGTAGGCGGAATTTATTCCGGAGCATTTACCCCGACCGAGGCCGCTGCGGTAGGTCTGGTCTACAGTCTCTTCATAACGCTGGTTATATACAGGACCATCAAGTTCAAGGATATTCCCTCTATCTGCATGAAGGCCCTTGGAACATCCTGCATGATAGCCATGGTTATAGCCGGAGCCATATTGTTCGGCAGGGTTATGACCTTGCTTATGATCCCCCAAAAGCTTACTGAGCTGATCATAGAGAACAACCTTTCTCCGATGATGTTCATCATCGCGATGAACTTCCTGATGATAATTCTGGGCATGGTGCTGGAGACTGTGTCCATCGTCCTGTTGACCATGCCTCTGGTCACACCTATTCTGATGGCTCTTCATATAGATCCCATATGGTATGCCATCATATTGACGGTGAACATGACCATGGCCCTGATAACCCCGCCGGTAGGGATGAACCTCTACGTAATAAACGGGTTGCGAAAGGATATAACGATGGGAGAGATCATCTCCGGCGTGCTGCCCTTCATGCTGCTTCTGGTCTTTATGCTCGTCGTGGTAATGGCTTTCCCGTCTTTAAGTACCTGGTTGCCTTCCGTGATGCACTGACCCCCCTTTGCGAGTGGGGAGAAAGTCCGCTGCCGATATAAAGTTGTTCGCTGAAAAGGAGATGTGACGGTTTTGAATAAAGGAGCCTTGTCCAATTTGGTGGTTCTAGATCTTACCAGGGTCTTGGCTGGTCCTTTCTGTACCATGTTGCTGGCCGATATGGGGGCCGACGTCGTCAAGATAGAGCGTCCCGATACGGGGGACGATACCAGACAGATGGGGCCGTTCGTAAACGGCGAAAGCGCCTACTACATGAACCTGAACCGCAACAAACGGGGTGTCACCCTAAATCTTAAGTCCGAGAAAGGCAAGAAGATATTCCTGAATATGGTGAAGAAAGCCGATCTCGTGGTCGAAAATTATCGTCCCGGAACCATGGAGAAACTAGGCCTTGGATACGACGAGCTAAGGAAGGTCAACGACAGAATAATATATGCCGCGGTCTCCGGATTCGGTCACACCGGTCCCTATAAGATGAAACCGGGCTACGACATAATAGCTCAGGCCATGAGCGGTCTCATGAGCACTACCGGATGGCCCGGAGGGGAGCCCACGAGAACCGGAACCGCCATGGGAGACGTACTGGCTGGGCTTTCCTGCGCCATAGGGATTCTGGCGGCGGTAAACTCCAGGGAGATGACCGGTATGGGACAGAAGGTGGATGTCGCCCTGGTAGACTCTGCAGTTGCCAGCCTGGAGATAATAAACATGATTTATCTCGTTGAGGGAAGGGTTCCCCAGAGGATCGGAAACCGCTACGAATCGACCTATCCCTACGATTCCTTCAAGGCTATGGACGGAGGTTTGGTAATAGGAGCCGCTAACGACAAGCTGTGGCATAGTCTGTGCGAGGTCATGGAACGCCCCGATCTGGCGGAGGATTCCAGATATTTGAGGGTTCGGGACAGGGTGGCGCGTCATGAGGAGATAAAACCAGTAGTCGAGGAGTGGACCAAAAAACACACGGTGGAGGACGCCTGTCGGCTGATCGATCAGGCGGGGATACCCTGTGCTCCGATAATGTCCATCGACCAGGTGACCAGCGATCCTCACATTGCGGGAGATAGGGAGATGTTCGTGCCTGTAGAGCATCCGGTTGCTGGAAAGACTACCCTGACAGGCAATCACATAAAGCTTTCAGGGACGCCCGCCGGTATAAGGACCGCATCCCCGACCCTCGGAGAACACAATCGGGAGGTGTTTGGCGAAATGCTTGGAATAGGCGATACGGATCTCCAGTTGCTCCGTTCCGAGGGGGTTATGTGATGACCAGAGGAAGCCTACCGTGCAGGGTGGAGATAAGGGAGGTCTGTCCGAGAGACGGCTTCCAAAGCCTGAAGGACAGGATAGCCACGGAGGACAAGATCTCCTTGATCGACGCTATGGCCGAGACCGGCCTATCCGTTATGGAGGTCACCTCCTTCGTGAGTCCCAAGGCCATACCTCAGATGTCAGATGCCTCGGAGGTCATGACCCATTTCAACGAGAGATGGAGTGGAAAGGTAAAGTCCGTCGTTTTAGTTCCCAACGTGAGAGGAGCCGAGAACGCACTTAAGGTCTCTCCTGACTCGCTGAACTTCGTGCTCTCCGCCAGCGCCTCTCACAACAGGGCAAACACCAGGAGGACCATAGAGGAGTCGTTGGCCGAGTTGAAAGAGGTCAAGTCCCTCTGCGGAGATGTGGAGCTCGGACTTTCGGTGGCTACCTCCTTTCAGTGTCCCTTCGAGGGGGCTATCTCTCCTGATGCCGTAGTGGATATAGTCGAGAAGGCTATGGAGATCGGAGTGGGGTCTGTCACCCTTGCCGATACTATAGGCACCTGTGATCCGGTCTATCTGAGTTCGACTCTGTCGCAGATAAAAAAGGTCTTCGGTGACTATCCCTTCTTTCTTCACCTCCACGATACCCACGGCATGGCCATGGTCAACACTATGGCCGCTATGGAGATGGGGTTTTACCGTTTCGACTCGGCTACCGGCGGTCTCGGAGGATGTCCCTTCGCACCGGGCGCGGCGGGAAATTCTGCCACCGAGGACATGGTAAATTTCTTCGACCGTGTAGGTATCGCCAGTGGAGTGGATCTGGAAAGAGTCCTTGCCGTAGCCGATAGAATGAAGACCATGGGGCTTCCGGTGAACAGCCACATGTCCTCCTACAGGGCCGGGTGCAGCAGCCTTTCCTGCGAGAGGTGAGAGAGTCTTGGGGATGGGAAAAAGGCTCAGAGAGAGGCTGGAACGTCCCGGTATCATAGTAGCCCCCGGGGTGTTCGATGCATTGAGCGCCCGTATCTGCGAGATAGCCGGTTTCGAGGTCTTACAGCATACCGGCTATGGAACTGCGGCCTCTCTCCTTGCCAAACCGGACGTCGGACTCCTCAGTTTCGGTGAGATGAGGGATCAGCTTTATAGGATGGTCCATGCGGTCGATATACCGGTAATAGGAGACGGAGACAACGGTTTCGGCAACGCCGTAAACGTGGACAGGACCGTTAGAGAGTACATCTGGGCCGGAGCGGCCGGGCTGTTCGTGGAGGATCAGGTTATACCGAAGCGATGCGGGCATATGTCCGGAAAGGCGGTCATCTTGGAGGATGAGATGATGGGCAAGCTTCGGGCGGCTATGTCGGCCCGAGACCAGGAGGATAGATCTACTCTGATCGTCTACAGGACCGATGCCGTGGCGGTCAATGGCCTCGAGGATGCGCTTAGTCGTGCCAAAAGGGCGGCCGATCTCGGTGTGGACATGGTCTTCGTTGAGGCCTTGGAATCGTTGGATCAGATGGAGAGGGCGGTAGAGGAGGTCCCTGTTCCCCTGATGCTGAACCTGGTGGAGGGAGGCCGAACACCTCTCGTAAGTCCTTCCATGGCCGAGCAGATGGGGTTCAAGTATCTAATGTATCCTGTTACCCCCCTTTTCGCAGGGGCTAAGGCCATGCTGGACGTCATGTCCGATGTGAGAAAGAACGGGTTGTCCGACTCCAAGGTGTCCCTGTCCATGGACTTTGCCGAGTTCGCCGACGTGGTAAGGCTTGACCGTATAAGGGAGATCGAAGACGATTTCTTGCCAGAGGAAAGCCTGAACAGATACGGAGACAATAGGGGAATACTGTAGGGTACCTTTAAAAACCCACATCCGAGTCTCCTCGGAGAGATCGTTCCGACTTCGCCCTGTCTCGCCCAAACATATTTCCGACCGGCCTGTTTTGTACGGACCGCCTCGGAGGGCACGTCCTGTGCCCCTCGGCTTGGGGCGACGTCCTATCGCCCCATTGGTACTACACGACGGCAGGTCGGAAATATGGGCTCGAACGGGCTCCGTCGGAGCGACCTCTCCGAGGAGTAGCGTTTTTAGAGATGCCCTTTAGAGATTCTCTGTGATTGGTTGAAAGTCATGCGCTCTTTCAGGAGGGGCTCGAGTTTATCCTCGAGTTTCTCCTTTTCTTTGTCTGTGAGGCCCCTTGATATGCTATGATGTTTTTTGTCTGGCCTATTGATATGCTTCTGCTGTGTACAGGGACAGGCTAAAACTAAAAACAAGGAGAGGTTGTCTTTATGTTTGACAATAAAACCATGGAGATTGTTCTGTCTAAGGAGGTGAATAAAATATAGAAACCTATTCGCCTCCTTTCAGATTGAATCCGAGGAGGTAGCAAATATGAAAATAGATATGAAAGAATTGGGGCTCACCTCGAGCCTGATAGAGGAAGCGTCGAATTACCCGGGGCTTTTCGTAGGTAGAGTGACATCGCAATACAGGGATCTTTACAGAGTAGTCATGAAAAGAGGAGATATCAAGGGAGAAGTCTCCGGGAAGTTCCGCTTCGAGGTTAGATCTCAGAGAGATTACCCGGCGGTGGGGGATTTCGTCATGGTCGATCGTGATAACGACGACGCCGGAAACGGAATTATCCACGCCGTATTGACAAGAAAGAGCGTCTTCATAAGAAGAGCTGCCGGAACGTCCAATCAGGAGCAGGTAGTGGCCTCGAATATCGATATCGTATTCGTGTGTATGTCCCTGAACAACGACTATAACCTGAGACGCCTTGAGCGCTATCTGGGCGTCGCCTGGGATAGCGGAGCGATTCCAGTGGTCGTGTTGACCAAGGCGGATCTCTGTGAAGATCTATCAGGCAGGCTTTCCGATTTGAGATCGATCGTATGCGGCTGCGATGTTTTGGTCTCGTCCGGATTGACCGAGGAGGGCCTCGAATCGGTGAAGGGATATATGGCACCAGGCAAGACCGTAGCCTTGATAGGATCGTCGGGAGTGGGGAAGTCCACCTTGATAAACGGGTTGGCCGGTAGCGAACTCCTCCGGACTCGGGGTTTAAGAGGAGACCATAAGGGCAGACATACTACGACCAGACGGGATTTGGTGGTCTTGCCCGGTGGAGGTATCGTGATAGATACCCCTGGGATGAGGGAGCTTGGCATAGAGGGTCTAGATCTTTCAAGGGCTTTCGAGGACGTGGAGGATCTGGCCGTAAAGTGTAGATTTAGAGACTGTAGTCATAACGGAGAGCCGGGATGTGCCGTTCGTAGGGCCATGGACGAAGGTTCTCTTTCTCCCGATCGACTTGCCAGTTACATGAAGCTGAAGAGAGAGGCAAGATATGAAGGTTTGAATTCCAAACAGATAGAGGCGGAGAAAAACGCCTCCATGTACAAAGAGGTCGGAGGGATAAAGAACGCTCGAAAGTTAGCTAAATCCAAAAATAAATCTAGAGGTTGATGATCCGCTTGTCGGTGCGGATTGAATTGGGCCTCCATTCGCTCTTTCAATGGGCGGATGGGGGCCTTTTGTCTACCTCGTGGGTGTCGATTCAAGAAACATAAGTTTCTTTTATTAGGTCTTAGTGCTTGACAGTGCATTGCCTGGAGTGTATCATACCTGCCATGCTAAACAATATTTTATATTTCTCAGAAGGAGGAAACTAGGATGAAGGTATCTTGCGTAGTGTGCGAAGGCAGCGTGGCTCTTCCCGACGATGCCATGATAGGTGAATTGCTTATATGCGACGACTGTGGAACGGAGCTCGAACTGGTGAGTCTGGATCCTCTCAAGGTGGAGGAGGCTCCTGAGATCCAGGAGGACTGGGGCGAATAGCCTATGCACGAGCTTTGGATTCTGTACAGCCGTCTGAGAACGGAGGAGAAACTTCTCAAAAAGGCGGCGGATAAAACGGGAGTGCGGTGCAATTTTGTGGATTTGAGAGGAGTCTCCTGGCCGCATGGACTTAAGGTCGGTGAGAACGACGTCGTCCTCTGCCGTTGCGTCTCTCAGGCCCACAACCTCGCGATCGCACGCCTTCTAGAATCTCGAGGTATCCGTACGGTCAACCGTTCTTCGGTCATTGAGGCCTGTGGCGATAAGATCTTTACCGCCGGACTTCTCGATATGGCCGGTTTAAGACAACCTCGCTATTCAGTGGCTTTCTCTCCGGAGGAAGCGGTGAAGACATCGGAATCCATGGGGTTTCCCGTAGTTTTCAAGCCTCCCGTCGGCAGCTGGGGCAGGCTTCTTTCCAAGGTCAACGACGTGGATTCGGCTGAGACTGTAGTGGAACATAAGTCCTTCATGGGTCCTCAGCATCAGACTTTCTTCATTCAGGAATACGTAGAAAAGGATGGATACGATGTCAGGGCTCTGGTGTTGGGAGGAAAGCCTATAACGGCTATTAAGCGAAAGAGCCCTCACTGGATAACGAACACCGCAAGAGGCGGAGACGTAGAGGGAATGGAGATCGATCAAACCATGGCGGATGTGCTGAAAAAGGTCCACGACGTGTTCAAAGGTGATCTTTTGGCCGTGGATCTGTTTCACGACGATCAGGGATGGTCGGTAAACGAGGTCAACGGGCAGGCCGAGTTTCATGGGTCGGTCGAGGGTACCGAGGTGGACGTCGCCGGGATGTTGGTGGATCACTGCATCTCACTTATGGAAAGGAGCCTCTGATATGTTCGAGGTGATCGTATGGGGGGCCAGCGGAATGGCCGGAGGAGAGCTTTTGAGGATTCTCTCCGGTCACGACGGGATTACTGTGGTCGCTGCCGTGTCCAGAAGGTCTCCTGGAAAGACGGTCTGGCACGACCATCCTCATCTTAGAGGCTGCTATCCCGACATGGTCTACTCGTCTCCGGAGGAGGCGCTGAAGCTTAAGAGCGACTTGGTTTTTCTTGCACTGCCTCACGGAGGGGCCTGGAGAATTGCGGTCGACTATCGCGAGAAGGGTATACCTGTCGTCGATCTGTCCGGAGATTTCAGGCTCAAGGATCCTGCGGATTACTTTCGGTGGTATGGGTTGGAGCACGGGGCTCCCGAGTACCTTCAGGAAGCCGTGTACGGTCTTCCCGAGTTGCATAGAGAGGATTTGGTCGGGGCGTCCCTGGCCAGCGGCGTAGGATGCAATGCGTCATGTGCAATTCTCGGCCTGGCCCCTCTGGCCTCCACAGGTCTCGTCGAGTCGGTTCGAATGGAGATGAGGGTCGGTTCCTCCGAGGCCGGGGCATCTCCCAGCAAGGGTTCTCATCATCCCTATAGGACCAGGACCATGAGAGTGTTCGAGCCCTTCAGGCACAGACACCTGGCGGAGGTTATCCAGGAGACCGGATTGCCGGAGGAAAGGCTTTCCATGACCATGACCGCCGTCGAGATGGTAAGAGGAGTCCAGATGTTGGCTCAGGTTTCTCTGACCGAACCGATCAAGGAAGCGGTTTTGTGGAAGGCCTACAGAAAGGCGGTCGAAGGACATCCCTTTTGGTCCCTTTGTCCCGCCAGACCCAGCCATCTTCGTCTTCCCGATCCCAGATTCGTGTTGGGCAGCAACTCCGCTTCGGTGGGATTCGTTCTCCACGAGGACGGCCGGAGGCTCCTGATCGTGTCCGCTCTGGACAACCTGATGAAGGGAGCCTCCGGAACGGCGGTTCAGGCGGCCAACCTGATGTTGGGGCTCGACGAGACGACGGGGTTGCTTACATCGCCCCTCTATCCCGCCTAGGAGGCGATGCGGTTGAACTTCAAAGGAGTTGTCAAGATCGGTGGTGCCAGGGGGAACGACCCTACGCCGCTTCTGCGGGAGCTTTCCGAACGGGCGGCCTTGGGAGAAAAATGGTTGCTCGTTCACGGAGGTAGCGGAAAGATGGAGGAACTGTGTCTGTCGTCGGGCATAGAACCCAAGTACGTGTACAGCCCAAGCGGATTCAGGAGCCGTTTCACCGGTAAGAGGGAGATGGCGCTTTTCGAGGGAGCCTGTTCTTCCGTCTCCATTGATTTGATCTCGTCCCTCTGGTCCATGGGAACCCCCGCTTGTCCCGTGTGGCCCAGCGATGGTTTCGGTGCCACTGCAAAGGCGAAGGACGCCTTGAGAAGCGTGGAGGACGGTCGAGTAATGGTGTTGAGGGGGAACAGGAGCGGTTCGGTAAGACGGTTCTTCGGCGATGCCGTTGAGGCCGCCTGGAGAGCCCAGGCGATACCGGTGATGCCCCCTTTGGCGGTGGACGAGGATGACGGAGGTCTGCTGAACGTGGATGGCGATCGTTTAGCCGCTCTTGCCGCTGCGTCTTTGGGAGCTTCCGTTCTCGTGATACTGAGCAACGTTCCGGGGGTTCTCAAGGACGTCGAAGACCCCTCGTCTTTGATGCGCTCGGGAACCTTGGAGGAGTTGATGTCCCTGTCGAAGGGCAACATGAAGAGAAAAATGGTCGCAGTCCAGGAGGCTCTGGAGGGCGGAGTGGACAAGGTAATCCTATCGGACAGCCGGGTAGAATCTCCTTTGTCCGGAGCTTTGGAGGGAAGGGGGACGACCGTATGTCGGGCCTGTACGGCGGAAGAGGGTTGAGGATGGCCTCCGGCAAGGGGGCGGAACTCTTCGACGATGGGGGCAAGAGGTATGTGGATTTCATGGCCGGTCACGGATCGTCTCTTTTCGGGCACTGTCATCCAGATTTGATCGCCGCGGTTGAAAGTGCCTCTCGAAGTCCCTGGTCGATAGGGCTCGGGATCGACTCCCATTCCAGGGACCGTTTTCTGTCGGTTCTGAGGTCCCTGCTCCCCGATGGACGGGTTTTTATGTGCAACAGCGGAACCGAGGCAGTCGAGGCGGCCTTGAAGCTGGTGCTGGCCCATTCGGACAGGCCCAGGATATTGGCCTTGAAGATGGGTTTCCACGGTAGGACGTTGGGGGCCCTGGGACTGACCTTCAACCCCAAGTACAGAAAACCCTGGATGTCATCACTGCTTCCGGTGGAGCATCTTTCCGCCGAGGAGCTTCTGGACTCCGTCGATCAAAGGACGGCGGCGGTCTTCGTCGAGCCGGTCCAGGGTGAAGGAGGAGTCTACCCGATGGACCCCGATTACGGCAGGGCTCTGAGCGATCTATGCAAGGAAAACGGGGTTCTGCTCGTGGCGGACGAGATTCAGTCCGGATGGGGGCGTTGCGGTTCCGTCTTGGCCTCTACCTTGGTGGGGCTAGATCCGGACGTCGTGTGTCTCGCTAAGGGGTTGGCGGGAGGTCTTCCCGCCGGGGCGACAATATGGAAGGGATCGGTCGGGGATTTCCCCTCCGGGGGACATGGCACGACATACGGTGGCAATCCCTTCATCTCGGCGGTCGGATTGGCCGCCTGGAATCTTCTGGAGGAACGAAAATATCCCCTTCAGGCCGAGACCAAGGGAGTCGGTTTTATGGAGGCTCTCAAGGGCATAGATTCCCCTCAACTCAGAGATGTTCGGGGACTGGGGCTTTTAGTGGGGGTCGAGACGGCCAGGCGTTCCACCGAGTTTGTCAGAATGCTTCAGGACCGAGGGGTCCTGGCGCTTCCCGCCGGTCCCAAGGTGCTCCGCTTTCTGCCTCCGTTCGTGGCGGAGAGGAGCCATTTCGACGAAGTCGTCCATGCTTTGGAGGAGGTCTGCCGTGAGTTGGATCGAAGGTGACGGAGGCTTTCTCAGGGAGTTGGTCGAGTGCAGAAGCGAGAGCGGAGATGAAGAGAGTTGCTGTGTCCTTCTCTCCTCTCGACTTCCTGCATTGGGCTGGGAGTCGGTGGTACGGGACGAGGTAGGCAACGTCGTAGCGTCCAGAGGGGCCGGTCCCAGGGAGCTGTTGATGATGGGGCATATAGACACAGTGCCTGGAGGTCCGAAAACCGAGGTAGAAGGGGATGTCCTGTGGGGGAGGGGGTCGGTCGATGCCAAGGGGCCTCTGGCGTCGTTCTCCTTGGCAGGAGGTCGGGCCATCGTTCCAGACGGTTGGCGGTACACGTTGATCGCCGCGGTCGGAGAGGAAAGGGACTCCAGAGGTGCCAGATACGTAATGGATAGCAGAAAAGCTCCTATGGGCTGCATCATAGGAGAGCCCTCCGGAGGGGACGGCGTTACGTTGGCCTACCGGGGTTGCCTCTTCCTCAGCCTGGAGGCCTTCGACGGAGGAGCCCATAGGAGCGGAGGCTCCGGTCCTCTCACCGAGACCCTTTCGTCGGCGTCGGAGATCCTCAGGATGGTCGAGTCGATGGACGAGGATGGTCCGATCATTCGAAGATATTCAGCCGCCGTGGCCTCCATGTATGGGGTGGAGAAAGGTGAAAGGTGTGCCTCTATAGACCTTGACGTTCGTCTTCCATTGGGAGCCGATCCATCGTCGCTTGCTCGGAGTTTTCAAGAGATCTGCTCTGCCAGAGCGGTGGATATGTCGGTACGACAATCGGTGTCGGCCCATATGTCCGACAGGAGGGATCCCGTGGTAAGGGCCTTATCCACCTCCGTCAGGGAGGAGGGATTATCTCCCAGGCTACTTGCCAAGGGGGGAACCGCCGACTTCAACGTGGTGGCCCCGTGGGGAGTTCCGATGGCGGCCTACGGTCCGGGAGATTCAGGACTGGATCACGGTCCGGACGAGAGGCTTTCGATCGGCGAGCTGAAGACGGCGATAAGGGTGTTGGAGAGGGCGCTGCCGAGGGCCTGTATGCTTCTCGGTGGTTAGGCTTTTTTTATCACAGGAACGGCTATTTCCGTTCGGAGATCCGCAGGAGACGGCACCGTATCGGGGCAATTCAGGTATATCTCCCGATCCGGCCCCGTCTTCTCGTAGCCGTTCTCTCCTATCCAGTCGTACAGTGCTCCGTAGGCCGTCTGAATTCCCTCGTAGGGTCCGCAGTGAAGGACGCTCGCCGCGGTGCACCCCTCTAGTTTTCTGCACTTGAAGGGCTGGGCGGTCTCCACGATCCGGTCCGTCGTCATGGCCACCTCCACGTCCATGTGTTCCGGGTCGAATTCCTTGCAGTGGTAGAGAGCCACTCCTACGCCTTCGGTCGGTAACCCGAGGGAGTCCATATAGGAGCACACTTCCCCATAAGCGGCCATCATATCCTCCCCTATTCTTGGAAGAGCCGTCATGAGTCTCTTGGATATCACGATCATTTCCTCCATTTCCCTGACTATAACCTTGTAGTCCACGAAAATCTCCTCCTTTTTCATGGTAAGTTGGTCCAGCATGTCCAGCGTCCTCCTCATGGAGGATACCTTTCTTTCAAGTCTTCCCCGGTAGTTGTCGAGTCTTTCGGCTAGAACCTCGGGGTTTCTCTCGGCCAGAAATCCCCGGATCTCGTCCAGCGGCATGTCGAGAAGTCTCAGGACCCTTATTCGCTCCGATTCGACTACCTGTATAGGAGCGTAATATCGGTATCCGGTCATGGGATCCACCGAGACGGGGTTAAGCAATCCTTGCTCGTCATATATCCTGAGGGCTTTTTTCGACAGCCGGCTCAACCTGGAAAACTCTCCTATGGTCATTTTGTAGCTCATACAGCGCCCTCCCATTTATACAGAATGTTAGACCTTCCCCTAAGGGTAAGGTCAAGCCTAGTGAACGATTATGTCCGACTGGGCACCGCATTCGGAACATCGTCCGTCCTCAAGTAGCCCCATCGCGTCGACCCGATAGCCCGCCCTCGTGACCAGAGGCGCTCCGCAGCTCAGGCATCTGGTGATGGAGCCAAGGCCCCTGTTTCCCTGATAGACCCTCATGAGTTCCGAGGAGGCCAGGTCTGCCATCCGGTCCATCAGCCTTTCGTCTGTAGGAAGGGCGTCCCATCTGTGAGCTGGGTAGTACCGGTTTATATGAAGGGGAATGGCCGGGTCAAGGTGGTTCAACCATAGAAGCATTCTCTCGAATTCTTCCAGATCGTCGGAAATACCGGGAACCACCAGCCAGGAGATCTCCAGGTGTATTCCCCTTCCGTGGATGGTTTCTATAGTGGATTTCGTCGCATCGAGACTTCCCCCCATCTTGGTGTACGTGCTCTTGTCGAAGGCCTTAAGGTCCACGTTGGCGCAGTCGATCGATGGCAGGAGGGGTTCCAAGGGGGCTGGGGCGATCTGTCCGTTGGTGACCAGGACCGTTTTCTTGCCCTTTTCCCTAAGCATGGGCAGGACGTCGATGAGGAACTCGTAAGAGACAAGCGGTTCGTTGTAGGTGAAGGCCACCAGGTCGGTCCCGCTTCGGTCCGTCAGGTTCGATATGTCGGAGGGAGACATATCGGTCGTAAGGGGGGCACCGTCAAACCTAGTGAGTCGCCAGTTCTGACAGAACGGGCAGTTCATGGAGCACCCCACGCTTCCCAGAGAGAGTATAGGTTCTCCCGGGTGCCAGTGGAACAGGGGTTTTTTCTCCACTGGATCGATCGCTACGGAGGAGGTCTCTCCGTAGTTCAGCGTCATCAGTACCCCCCCCTCATTTTTTCTGACGGAGCAGAACCCGCTGTCGCCGGGTTTCAGGAAACAGCTGTGAGGACATAGATCGCATATGATGCCATCCCCCTCTGGATGCCACCATAGAGCCTCAGTCTTCATCGGATTCCCCGTGCCTCTCGACGGTAAACCTCTTTATATCCAGGTCGTCGGTGTATGCCAATCCGGCCTTGGCCGCGGCTATGGATAGTTGATCTTCGATTGAGTCCACTCCTTCGAGGTCCGGAAGCAGAACCCCCCGTCTGGAACCCTTGGAGACTATGACGCCGTAGATTCTCGGGTCCAGCTGCTCTTTATCCGCGACACTTTCGGGTTCGGAGAGTATGTCCACCGATATGGTTATCTCTTTGAGTTCTTTCGAGGTGACCGGGGGAAACCTCGGGTCCGATGTGGCGGCGGCTATGGCGTTGGACTCTATTTCCTCCGCCAGGGAAGCTCTCACGGGAGAGAGGGTTCCGATACATCCTCTCAACTGTCCTCTCTTTTTGAGCGACACAAAACAAGCCCTTGGTCGCGATAGTTCCTTGTTCGTCGTTTCGTTTGTTTTCCTGTTTTTCCCGTCGAGAAAGTTCTCGAGGACGGATCTTGCCAATTTTACCGCAGGGTGAGTTTTCGTCGTACCGGATTTCGGTTTATCGACCGTTCCCAATGCGATGCAGTAGCCGACGCCGTAGGGACCTTCGTATGAGATAACGTCCATAGGGGCTCCTATAAGTCCTATGAGGGCCATGGCGGAACGGAGGCCGCATTCCCCCGCTCGCGATATGGTCTCTGGGTCCAACCGATCTACGGGATCGGTTTTTCCCTTTATAAGGGATTCGACGATACGTTCGTCCAGTATTCTGCCGTCCGGGGAGTAACCCGCAGGAGCGTCCGGCGTCAGACGGTGAGAGAGGTCGCCGCTTGCTACCAATCCCCAGCTTCTTTTTCCCGTCATAGTCGAAAGAGCTTTTCCCATCTCGTAGGCCTCTTCCCGAGTCAGTCCTATAGGATTTGCCAGAACCACAGAGGGCATACTGGTCCATCTCTTTCTGAAAAACCATAAGGGGACGAATGCTCCGTGGTCGAGAGGGGTAATTTTGTTGTGGTACGTACGTATGGGTATCTTCCCGTCTAGGAACGAGACCAGTTCTTCGACGGCCTCTAGATTTCCGTCCAGGTTCATCGAGATCTCAGGATGGCCGAATCCTCCCATGTCTCCTTCATAGGTAGATCCGGTCGATATGGTCAATCCCCTGAACGAGAACGAGTGGGGCGATAGGATCAAGATCGCATCCGGCAAGTTATTCGAGAGCTTTTTCGCCAGACCTTCCATCGCTTCAATCGTGTCGATAGCCTCCATCTGTCTGCCTTCACCGATGTTATCCACTATTATGGGTGGATGAGGGGTAAGACATCCCCATCGCCACATGTACAGGACCTCCTCTTGGATGAATTTTGGAGCTCTGTATTTACTATACGCCAAAGGCCATTAGATGGGGAGTGTAGGGCTGAGTTGATAAGGGTGTTACAATTAAAAAAACGCTCTGCCGTTCATCTGGCAGAGGACGATAGAAGACGGAGGCTGACAATGTCCAAAACGAAGATCTTGATAGTCGAGGACGAGATCATCATCGCGATGGATCTCAGGGCTAGGTTGGAGCGAATGGGATACGAGGCCGTCGAGTTGAGCGATGTCCTGGATATCTCTCTCGGATCCGTCGCTTCTCACGATCCGGACGTGGTTTTGATGGATATCCGATTGGGAGAGGGAATGGACGGTATCTCTCTTGCCGGCGAGATAAGGAGGGATCTGGATATCCCTGTTATCTTCGTAACGGCCCATTCCGATAGTCTGACCTTGGATAGAGCTGGCCGTACAGATCCATACGGTTATCTCATAAAACCGGTAAAGGATAGAGAGCTTCAGGTGGCCATCTCCATGGCGATGCACAAACACCACACCGAGGGGCAGCTGCGCAAACTTTTCCATAACATACCGAACGGGGTTATGGTCTTGAGGTACGACGAGAGCGCTCACGATCTGATCGTAGAGTCGGTAAACCCGGCGGCGATGAAGATGGACGGAGTCGAGGAGGTCATGGTGGGAAGGCCTCTCTCCGCCTATCTGATGAGGTCCGTCTGTTACGATCTGGAGGGAAGCGGTTGTTTCGGTCTGATAGAGACGGTCTATCGGGTATGGAAGACCGGCGTATCGGAGCCCTACACGTTGACTTCCATAAGGGACGATTCGATTCTGGGATGGAGAGAATATTTCGTATACAGATCCTCTAAGGACGAGGTTACTTTCGTCTTCCAGGACGTGACGGAGAGAAAGCGGCTGGAGGAGACCCTGAAACTGAGAGCCAGCGACATGATGTACAGCATAGAACATCTGGAGGCTCTCAGGGCCTCTCTGGACGTGGCCTTGGAAAGCGATCTTTCGGTAGCTCAGAGGATATCCTATATCGCCGATTTCATGGCCAAGGCCGTGAGCGAGCCGGAAAGTATGTCCGTCAGAATCGTCTGGGAGGACAAGGAAGTCAGAAATTCTGGATTTCAGGGCATGAGGTGGATTTTCTCCCGTCCTCTGTTCAGAGGACGGCGAAAGATAGGTTCCGTGGAGTGGGGTTACTCGAAGGAAAGGCAGGATCTATTCGAGGGGCCTTTCTCGAGAAAAGAGGTCGACCTTTTCGAGTCATTAGTGCAGGTGATTTCCCATCTGGTAGAGGATAGCATGGTAGAGAGAGAGCTGCGAGGGCGGGTAGGGATTCTCCAGGATGTTCTGGATTCTTTCAACGTGCCGGTTCTATGTCTGGATAGAGATGGACGGATAGTCCACCTTAACGGATCTATGGAGGAATTGTTGGAGATGGGGAGGGAAGAGGTTTTGTCCCTGTCTCTGGACAGGATTCCTTCCGATATCGCGAGAGGGCTCTCTCCCGTATCCGCCAGGGTCTTGGAATCCGGGGTGGCGGAGAAGATGCGGTTGGAGGAGTTCTCGGTGGAGGTTCGGCCGACTTTGAACAGGGGGATAGTGTCAGGTGCGATGATTTTATTCCCCGTTTCCGGGAGGTGCTGCAATGACATCTCATGACGATCTGGAGGAGAGACGGATCGAGCTCGGCGTTGCGATGGCCGAATCGTCTTTGGATAAGCTTCTGGTCGATCTGGGAAAGCTCGTAGAGGAAGGTGAGCTTCCCGACAACGAGGTCTTGCACGGGTCCTTCTCCTATAGGGTGTCGGTAGATAGATTAACGGTTTTTTTGGATCTTTTCCCTCCGACGGAAGGCGGGGAGCCTCTGGAGTCGTTGTCTATATTCCAGGCCCTGAGGGAGCATGGTATAGACGAAATTCTGGAGGAAAACGTCATCTTCGCCGTATCCGAGTGCAACAGAGAGAGGAAGACCTTGCAGAGGGTGGTGGCAGCTCAAGGAATTCCTCCTAAGCCTTCCAAAAACGGGTCTATAAGATATAACATTCCCTTTCGAGAAAACGGTTCGGAGACGATAGACGAAGAAAAGAAAGTGGACTACAAGGATAGAGGAACCATATTGTTTGTCGATGTCGGGGAGGAACTGGCCTATGTGGATCCGCCGGAAGAGGGGGAACCCGGGAAGGATGTCTATGGCAGGCAGATTCCCGTAACCCCTCCGGAACGTCTTTTTCTATCCGCTGGCAAGGGGGTCGAATGCGTCGACGGAAGGGTCTTTAAAGCTACCGTTCAAGGGCAACCGGTATTAAGAGGCCAGGAAATATCGGTAAGAGAGGTTTATATCGTCTCCGGAGACGTGAATTTATCCACCGGGAACGTGGATTTCGCCGGATCTGTCGTGGTTCATGGAAATGTTGCGGAAGGGTTTTCCATCGTATGTGGAGGTGATCTTGAAATTCGAGGTACGGCAGAGTCGGCGTCTATATCGGTCGTTGGTAACGCTAAGATCAACTCCATAATAGGTGAAAACTCCAAGATAGACGTTAAGGGAAGTCTTGAAGCGCGCTTTATCCAAGGCGGTGAAGTCAAGGTAGGAGAGGATGTCGTGGTGGGATCCTATGTGCTTCACTCCTATCTACAGGCCGGAGGCTCGATCGTCGTTAAAGGACGTAAGGGGATAATCGGAGGACATCTCGTCGCTCTCGATAAAATAGAGACGACGGTGGCAGGTGCCCCGATGGGAACGGCCACCGTCTTGGAGGTGGGGGTGATGGCCCATCTAAAGGCAGAACTTGCGGATCTCGAGTCCAGGATAGATAAGGGGCAGGATGTGCTGAACAAGATATACCAAGTGGTGAAGGCCATATTGCCCAGATTCAAGGAGGGACATCCGGTTCCTTCCTCCATGAAGGAAAGGTTGAAGATAGTCCAGGATAAAAAGGAGGCCTTGACCGAGGCGATTCAGGGCTGGAAAGGTCGTGAGATGGTTATAAGGCGTCAGATGGCTCAGATGTCGGGTGCTTTCCCTACGGTCTCGGTAAGACAAAAGGTGTATCCCGGTGTAGAGGTAGTCATATATAACGTCAGAAAAGCCGTTCGGGAGGAGTTGCGCTTCGTTACGTTTTTCAGAGATGCTGACAATAATCAGATAAAAGAGAGCCCTTATTCGTGATTGGAATGTGTTTCGTATAATGTGTGCTATAATAATAAGATAGAACTGAGACGGTGATCTTCTTTTGGAGATGATATAAATTAAAAATCAAGGAGAGTGATGGAAAGTTGACAGCGATTATAGAGGTGAAAGACCTTTGGAAGGTCTACGGCAAGGATGCTATCGACGTCGACGTCGAGGACGAGGATCTCATAACCGAATTTGACGAATCGGAGGATACGGTGGTCGCCATAAGGGGCATTTCCTTCGAGGTCCAACGAGGAGAGGTTTTCGTGGTTATGGGGCTTTCTGGCAGTGGAAAATCCACTCTTATAAGGAGCATTCTGCGTCTTATAGACCCCACCTCGGGTTCCATAGTGGTCGATGGAGAAGACGTTACCCAACTTGACCGTGATGGATTGGTCCAGTTCAGGCGTGATCACGTGGCTATGGTGTTCCAGCATTACGGCCTGCTTCCCCATCGAACAGTCCTTCAAAACGTTGCTTTTGGTCTCAAATTAAAGGGAATTCCTCAAAAGGAGAGAATCGACAGAGCCATGATCGCTCTAGAGCGAGTCGGGCTTAAAGGGTGGGAAAATTACTATCCTTCTTCTTTGAGCGGCGGGATGAGACAGAGGGTCGGTATTGCCAGAGCGGTGGTGATGGATTCTCCGATTCTCCTGATGGACGAGCCTTTCAGTGGATTGGATCCTCTCATTCGCAGAGAGATGCAGGACGAACTCATCCGTTTGCAAGAGGAGATGCACAAGACTATATTCTTCGTCACACACGATTTGGACGAGGCTATGCGTCTCGGAGATCGAATGGCCGTTATGAAAAACGGCGATATAGTTCAACTGGGGCATCCTTCGGAGATTTTGGCCAACCCTGCCGATGAATACGTGGCTCGCTTCGTCCACGACAAGAGAGAACAGCTCAGGATGGCCGATGCCACCAAGAATTGCCCGGTTTCCGAGGAGGTGGTCTCCGATGTTTCCTGATGCATGGGAATTTCACGTAGCTCAATACGTAAACGACGGAGTCGATTGGCTTCTGGTTCGCTTTGCCCCGGCTTTCGACAGTATCTCCGTGTTCATTTCCTCCGTGCTTTCGGGAATACAGAGTTCTCTGGAGATGGTGCCTTGGTGGGCCTATGTCGTTGCGGTAGCCTTGGGTGTATGGTTGGCAACTGGCAAGAAGAAATCTGCTGTGATACTGGCTTCTTTGACTTTCTGTATCGGTCTTTTCGGCCTTTGGGGGTTGGCTCTCGAGACCCTCTCGATAATAATCACGTCCGTTCTGATCTCCCTTTTGTTGGGTATCCCCCTCGGAGTAATGACAGCCGAGTTCCCCAGAGGAACCGCCTTTATGAAGCCTCTTCTCGATGGAATGCAGACCATGCCCAGTTTCGTCTATCTCATACCGGCCATGATGTTCTTTGGACTGGGAAAAGTCCCCGCGGTTTTCGCCACGCTGATATACTCGATGCCTCCTGTCATACGACTGACCACACTGGGACTTCGACAGGTTCCCAAGCCTGCACAGGAAGCCGCTATCGCCTATGGTGCCACCAGATGGCAATTGCTCAAGGAGGTCCGTCTTCCTTTGGCCATGCCTGGGATAATGGCTGGTATCAATCAGACCACCATGATGGCGTTGGCCATGGTCGTGGTGTGTGCGATGATTGGCGCTAGGGGGCTCGGGCAGGAGGTTCTGTTATCTATAAACAGGATCGATATCGGCAGAGGGTTCGAGTCAGGGATAAGCATCGTCATAATGGCGATAGTCATAGATAGGATTACCCAGGGGTTGGGCAAGAGATGGGAGCCCAAGAAAAGACAATAGCGTCAACCTTTTATTTTTTTAAGTTGACATTCCTGGCGTAGCCGTGTATCCTCTCGTCGTGGTAAATAAAACTACGACGAGAGGATTTTTTTATGAAGATCAAAACGAGGGATATGGTTCTGGTTGCTCTTTTCGCAGGGCTTACCGCGGTAGGTGCATTCCTGAGAATTCCCATAGGTCCCGCCCCCATCTCGATGCAGAATTTTTTTACGGTGATGTCTGGCTGTCTCTTAGGAGCCAGGCTCGGAGCGGCCTCTCAGGGGCTGTACGTCTCTCTGGGATTGATAGGGGTCCCTGTCTTCACCTCCGGAGGTGGTCCGTCCTATCTGCTTAACCCGACCTTCGGTTTCTTGCTGGGTTTCATTTTTTGTGCCTGGATAATAGGGAGATTGATGGATGGCAAAAAGCCGTCGGTGTTTGGATTTTTCCTTGCCTCCTTAGTGGGATCCACGGTGGTTTACGCTATAGGGGTGCCGTGGCTTTACGTTATATTGACCAAAGTATCCGGGATGGATATAACGTTTATGGAGGCCGTTAAGATGGGGTGTCTGGTTTTTATTCCCGGAGATCTGGTTAAGATAGCCTTGGTCTCTTGGTTGTCCAGTAGGATAGTTCCTTTAATAGCTAAAGGGTAGGTGTTGGGGTTCACCGGATCGCTCAAAAAGAGCGATCCGGTTTATTTTTTTAGTTCAAAACGTGACATAAGTCTTCGTATGTGATATTAACGAAAAAATGTCTATCTTGTCGTCTTTCTGGTGAGTGTGAGATTTGACAACCTTGTGCGCAGTGTAATAAGGTGAATACGGTGCTTAGTGCCAAACTATCATTAAGGGGGCAAGTTTATGAAGAGGTACATCAGTTTATTGCTCAGCGTCTTTATGGTTGCGGTCTTAGCTTCGACCGCTCTCGCAGATGCCGCTTTCCATATCGGTATCTGTACCGGAACGGTGTCTCAGTCCGAGGACGATCTCAGAGGAGCCGAGGCCATGATCGCCAAATACGGCGACGTAGCCGACGGTGGAATGATCAAGCATATCACCTATCCGGATAACTTTATGCAGGAAATGGAGACGACGATTTCCCAGATAGCTTCCTTTGCCGACGATCCTCTGATGAAGGTCGTAGTGGTCAATCAGGCTATACCGGGGACTACCGAAGCCTTCCGTCGCATAAGAGAGAAGAGGGACGACATCCTCCTCTTCGCCGGTGAGGCTCACGAGGATCCCGGCGTCATCGAGTCCGTGGCGGACCTTGTTATTAATGCTGACAATATCGCCCGTGGTTACCTCATCATTGCCTCGGCTAAGAAGCTGGGAGCTACCGACTTTGTCCACATTTCCTTCCCCCGCCATATGAGTATTGAGTTGCTCTCCCGTCGTCGTAACATCATGGAGGCCGCCTGTAACGATCTGGGGATCAAGTTTCACTTCGAGACCGCTCCTGACCCCACCAGCGACGTGGGCGTGGCCGGAGCCCAGCAGTTCATCCTCGAGAAGGTTCCTGCCTGGCTAGATAAGTACGGCACCAAGACCGCTTTCTTCTGCACCAACGACGCCCACACCGAACCTCTCCTTAAGAGGGTTGCCGAGGGCGGCGGTTTCTTCATCGAGGCGGATCTTCCCTCTCCTCTCATGGGTTATCCCGGAGCCTTGGGAGTCGAGCTTGCCGACGTCAAGGGCGACTTTCCCGCTATCCTCAAGAGGGTAGAGGAAGCCGTTGTCGATCAGGGAGGCAAGGGGCGTATGGGAACCTGGGCCTATTCCTACGGCTACACCAACTCGGTGGCCCTGGCGGAGTTCGGTCGTCAGTGTGCGGATAACGGAATCGACCATAAGCACTTCCGCAGGAAGTTCAAGCTGGCCGACCTTTCCGCCGCTTACTCCGAGGCTACTCCCGGATCTCAGTGGAACGGTAACTTCTACACCGATATCCAGACCGGAGTCCAGAAGAAGAACCACGTCCTCATGTATCAGGACACCTATATGTTCGGCAGAGGATACCTCGACATGACCAGCGTGGAGGTTCCCGAGAAGTATTTCTCCGTTAAATAACCGCTATTGCGATATAACGGGAGGGGAGCGGATATTCGCCCCTCCCGGTTTTTAAGGTCCTTTCCCGTTGTTCCCGAATTTTATCTACTTGGATTTATTTTTTTGTTATTTTTTCGGGCAGATGGCTGGCTGACAGATGGTATGTGCCCGATTGACGAGGTGAGTTATATGGCATCAGAACCGCTCTTGAAAATGGAGGGAGTCGGCAAGGCCTACTTCAGCAACAGGGTTTTGAAGAACGTCAATTTTACCCTGGAAAAAGGCCAAATTCTAGGGCTTGTAGGCGAGAACGGAGCAGGCAAGTCCACGTTGATGAACATCCTTTTTGGCATGACAGTGATACATGAGACCGGAGGATACGAGGGAGATATATTCATAGACGGAGAGAGGATCGATTTCAACTCTCCTTTGGATGCCCTCAGGGCTGGAATAGGAATGGTCCATCAGGAGTTTTCCCTGATACCCGGTTTTTCCGTCTCCGAGAACGTGGTCTTGAACCGTGAGACCACCAAGTATAACCCTCTGGTGGAGGCTTTCGGCGATAGACTCAGGACTTTAGATAGGGTGACGATGGTTCAACGAGGCCGGAAGGCCATCGATAAGCTGAACGTCTCCCTGGATCCCGATACACTGGTGTCGGAGCTCCCCGTAGGCTATAAACAGTTTACCGAGATAGCCCGTGAGATAGACAAGGAAAATACCAGACTGTTGGTCCTGGACGAGCCCACCGCCGTGTTGACCGAGTCCGAGGCGGATATACTGTTGGCTTCCATGAAGAGATTGGCGTCTTTGGGTATCTCTATAATATTCATATCCCACAGGCTTCAGGAGGTCCTCGACGTCTGCGACAAGATCGTCATCCTGAGGGATGGCGAGGTCGTCTACGATACGGCTCCTGATCAGACCGACGTCATGTCCATAGCTTCCCATATGGTGGGCAGAGACGTAGCTACCGCATTCGCCCGAGATGAGGAGGAGCGTAATTTCGGCGAAACCCTCCTCTCTGTAGAGCACCTTTGGGTGGATATGCCGGGGGAGACGGTTCGAGACGTTTCCATGGAGATCAAAGAGGGCGAGATCTTTGGAATAGGTGGTCTAGCCGGACAGGGCAAACTAGGCATAGCCAATGGCATCATGGGTATGTTCCCCGCTGGCGGGAAGGTCGTCTTTCAGGGGAAGCCTATCGTTCTAAACGATCCCACTAGCGCTCTGGAGGCGGGAATGTCCGCTGTCTACGAGGATCGCCGCGGAGTGGGGCTGCTGTTGGAGGAGCCGATCTCCTGGAACATAATCTTTACCGCCCTTCAGATGCAGGGTAGATTCCTCAAGCCACTTCTTGGAGGTATCACCAAGATCAGGGACGAGGAGGCCATAGCTGAATGTGCCAGAGAATACGTAAAATCCCTGGAGATAAGATGCGTGAACGAGAGGCAGAGGGTTCAGGAGCTCTCCGGAGGCAACCAGCAGAAGGTCTGTCTTGCCAAGGCCTTCGAGACCAAACCTAAACTGCTTTTCGTGGCCGAGCCCACCAGAGGCATCGACGTAGGGGCTAAAAAGGTGGTTCTAGATACACTTAAGCTCTACAACAAGAAATACGGGACCACCGTCGTCATGGTTTCCTCGGAGTTGGAGGAACTTAGGTCGATCTGCGATAGGATCGCCATAGTCGATTCTGGGCGTATCGTCGGTACCCTCCCGGCTACCACGCCGTCCACCGAGTTCGGGGTCCTGATGCTGGGCGTGGCTAAAGAAAAAGAGAAGGTGGGTTCGTAGTGAATAAGGTCAACGAGTTTATCGAGCACGCCGGATGGCCCAGGATAATAATAGGTCTTTTTCTGCTCTCTCTCTTTGTCCTGGCTCCTTTCGTGGGAGTTCGGCTGGATGCCTCGATCAGCGATACTTTGGTCCGTTTCGGGATGAACGGAGTCATGGTCCTGGCTATGGTTCCTATGATACAGGCCGGTTGTGGTCTGAACTTCGGCCTTCCTCTCGGCATAATAGCCGGTCTCCTAGGAGCCGTAACCAGCATAGAGATGGGAGTGTATGGGCTTCTCGGTGCTTTGGTAGCCATGGCGGTAGCCATCCCCGTGGCTACCGTTCTCGGTGCTGCCTACGGACTGTTGCTTAACAAGGTGAAGGGCAGCGAGATGATGATCGCCACCTACGTGGGCTTCTCCTCGGTCGCCTTCATGTGCATAATGTGGCTGGTGCTTCCCTACAGGAGTTCCAACATGGTTTGGGGTTACGCCGGAAAGGGATTGCGTACGACCATATCGGTAGAGGGCTTCTGGCATCAGGCCATAAGCGACATAGCCTCCTTCCGTATAGGAGAGTTTTTCTACATTCCCACCGGAATATTTCTCTTTTTCGCCCTTCTTTGTTTCTTCATGTGGGTATTCATGAGGACCAGGACCGGCACTGCCATGACGACCGTGGGGTCCAACCCGGAATACGCCAGGGCCTCCGGGGTCAATATAGACAGGATGAGGATAGTCTCCGTAATTTTGTCCACGGTCCTCGGAGCGATCGGAATCATCGTGTACGAGCAGAGTTTCGGCTTTATTCAGCTCTACATGGGACCGTTCTACATGGCCTTTCCCGCGGTCTCTGCAATCCTCATAGGGGGAGCCTCGGTACATAAGGCGACCATAATGAACGTCATAGTAGGAACCATATTGTTTCAGGGGATACTCACGATGACCCCGTCGGTCATAAACAGCATGATACAGACCGATATGTCCGAGGTCATCCGTATAATAGTCTCCAACGGTATGATCCTATACGCTCTGACCCGAGTAGTGAAGGTGAAGTCATGAATAAGAAAACCGATAATCTGAAGCATATTCTCGTTCAAAACGCGGTTCCGATAGTTTTCTTGGTGGTTAGCGCTTTCGCCATACCTATTTCCCAGTTTTCCGGATCCTATCTTATTCAGGAGATGCTGATCCGTCTTTCCCGTAACTCTTTCCTGGTCCTGTCCCTGCTCATTCCAATAATGGCCGGAATGGGCCTGAACTTCGGTATGGTCCTGGGAGCCATGGCAGGTCAGATAGGGCTGATTTTCATCAGCGACTGGAACGTGGTGGGCGTCCCGGGAATGCTCCTGGCAGCCATAATCTCGACCCCCCTGGCCATGTTCCTGGGGTGGCTCTGTGGAGTCGTCTTGAACAAGGCCAAAGGCAGAGAGATGGTTACTTCCTTTATCTTGGGGTTTTTCATGAATGGTGTCTACCAGTTAATAGTTCTTTACGGGTTCGGCGGCATTGTGCCTGTTACCAGCCCTAAACTAGTACTTTCTAGGGGATATGGGATCAGAAACGTAACCAACCTGGAGGGGATAAGAAAGTGTCTGGATAACCTCCTTCCTATCTCTATCCAGGGGATAGAGATCCCTTTGGCGACCTTTATCGTAATAGCGTTGTTCTGCACCTTCGTGGTCTGGTTCCGTAGGACCAAGCTGGGGCAGGATATGAGAGCGGTGGGCCAGGATATGGACGTCGCCAGAGCCGCCGGGATACCGGTGGAGAGGACCAGGCTCCTCTCCATAGTAATCTCAACGGTCTTAGCCTGTTACGGTCAGATAATATTTCTTCAGAACATAGGGACCATGAACACCTACAACAGTCACGAACAGGCAGGCATGTTCGCCATAGCCGCTCTGTTGGTCGGAGGGGCCAGCGTGAGCAAGGCGTCCATCTTCAACGTGTTCTTAGGGGTAGTCCTGTTCCATCTGATGTTCGTCGTGTCTCCTATGGCCGGGAAATACCTGATCGGACAGGCTCAGTTGGGCGAGTACTTCCGGGTCTTCGTCTCCTATGGCATAATCTCCCTCGCTCTGGTGCTTCATGCCTGGCGACGTCAGAAGGAGAAGGACAGATCCCGTAGAGGCCTCCGTGGAACCGTAGCGGAATAGATGGAGGTGAAGAGATGAAGCCTAGACAGATAGTGGTCAACATACTGCTTTTGGCTGCTTTCGTAGGACTCGGTATGTATTGTTACAACGAGGGAAAAGCCTACGATATATTGATAGACAATGCGGCTTTTTCCCACGAAGGTACTACCTATGAGGCGTACGAGGCCATCTTGGTTACGGTGGACGGAGAAGGAGAACCGCTCTACCTGGTAGAAGGAGACAGAGGTGCTGCTACAATCTCCGGGAAAAAACACGTTATCCTGGTCGAGGAATTGGATATAGACGATAACGTGGAAAAATCTCATAAGGTATCATTTAAAAACAAGGAAATGAGGGGCAAGGTAGTGAATGTAGTTCCTTTGGTTAACGGAAAGCTTCCAGGGTGGAGCTATCCGCTCAAATAACTTTTAGGGGGCCTTTGGGCCCCCTTTTTTATACCGTGTTTTTATCTTCAGTTCTTTCGTAGTAGAATGTTCGAAGACAGAACGAAAAAAGGAGGTCGCTCCCTTGAAATCTAGGTTGTCGATAGCGAGTATAGTTCTTTTGATGGCGGTTCTTCTCTCCTTTTCTACTGCATATGCCGAGATAAGATCCTTTGTTGGCGGTATAGAGGGGAACGATCCCGAGGTTCGACTTTTCCGTTGGCTCGTTGACAGGGTAGCTCCCGAGAGTGCTTTGATGGTCTTGGATGGCCCTGTTGATAAAGACGGCAAGGTGCGTCATCTCTACTTCGAGGCGGTTGGGCCGTCCCTGGATGGCTTTAAAGTAGCGTCGATCAAGGTGGAGACGGTGTTCAACGACTTCGGGCCCTTAGAGTTATGGGGTGACGGAGGGCCAGCCGATGTAGATGAGATCGTTATGGGGTATTTTGACGCTGTCATCACCGACTCGGACGTCAACGATTTTCTCAAGGGACTCGTCGTGGAGGACGGTTCTGGGAGATGGGAAGAGCTCTCCGTCATGTTCTCTCCGTCGGGGATATCGGCTAAAGGCTATTACAGAGTAGAGGACCCGGTATCTGTGAGAATCAAGGTCGACCTTCAGGGCGAGTTGACGTTGAAGGAAGGGCGGGAGATCTGGATAGACCGCTATGTGTTCAAGATAAACAACGATGATCAGTCGTCTTTGGTGGAAAAGGCCCTGAGAGATGCCCAGCCTATAGTGGATATGGAGGACTTCGTCTTCCCCGTCCATCTGAAGAGCCTGGATCTGAAGAAGGGGCGAATGCGTCTCGCCACCAGAGTCCTTCCTGCTCCATTCGATGGGATTTCTCTATCCTACAAAGCGAGGTAACTTGGACGTGAAGATTATCGGTTTTTGCAACCTCAAGGGCGGTGTCGGCAAGACGACGTTGTGTCAGAACCTGGCTGTAGCCGTGTCCTCTATGGGCTATAGAGTTGCGGCGATAGATCTGGACCCTCAGAGCAATCTATCCGCAGGTTGGGGGATTGTGGTTGAGGAGGGAGCTTCTTACGTATACGATTATCTTATAGGTGAGGCGTCTATCTCTGATCTGGCGGTTCGAAGAGAGGGCGTCGATGTCGTCCCCAGTAGCCTGGATCTTGCCGTTGCGGAGTTGCAGCTGGAGCGGGAGCCCGGCAGAGATACTCTTTTGAAGTCCGCTTTGGACAGCGATGAGGTGCGGGAGTACGACTATATATTCTGTGATAGCCCTCCGCAGTTAGGTCTATTTACCAGAAACGTTTTGGCTGCTGCGGACGAGATAATGGTTCCCCTGGAGAGCGAGTTCTATAGTCTGGCGGGGGTCCGTCTGCTCGACTCCACGGTTAAGTTGTTTAAGAAGCGACTTAATCGAGATCTCTCAGTGGGCGGAGTGGTCCTTACCAGGCACAACCCCAAGGTGATAATGAACAGGGAGGTTCAGAGAGAGGTCTCCTCTTACTTCGGAGATTCGCTTTACCGTAGATATATAAGGCAGAATATCAGCGTGGTCGAGGCCAGCGGAGCGGGTATGTCAGTCCTAAGCTATGATGCTGGCTGTAACGGTGCCAGGGATTACCGTCTTCTGGCGAAGGAATTTATGGAGAGGCAGGAGAACAATGGGCAGAAAACGACCTAGCCTGCGTAACTATCTCACCGAAGGCGACGATGCCAGAGATCTCGATATCCTCGATGCCCCTCCTTATATAGATTCTTTATCGGAGGAGATGGCAGGATCTTTGCTTGAATCATGTCCTTCCGAGCCGCTGACCTCAAGCGAGTGGGCTGTGGCGGCGAGATGTGCGCTTTTAAATTCTAAGGGCACAAAACCCTCCGTGGAGCTGTTGGCCGGGATGTTCCGCTCCGACGATAGGGATTCGATCCTCTCCTCGGTCGAGGCTCTGACCGATCGGAACGTATTGTCCTTAGAGGACGGGGTTTTGACCGTTACGGATCCCTCCTTATGGCTTGCTTGCGATAGTGGGGAGTCCGATGAGATCCCTGAAGAGGACGATCGGATCGATGTAGATCCTATGGACATGCTTAAAGAGGAGGACCGGTCTCTTTGGGCTCCGATGTTGAGGTCCGTCGAACCATTGCCTCTGGTCCTTTCGGAGATAAAAAAACGATTCGACGAGGCCGATCCGGTTGTAACCCAGTTTTTCGTCCTGAGGAAAGTCGAGGAGAGTTTGGTTCCCGTCACCAGGTCAAGTCAGATAAGACCTCCCATAAAAGCCATGTTGATCTGGTCGGAGGGGGAGGGAGCCGATTTTTACCTTGAGTTTTGATGCTTGACAAAAGGGCAAAAATCCCGTAACTTGTGCAGGATGCATCAGGCTGCTGGACAATGCCGTCACGCAATCCATCTATAAGGAGAGCTCGGTATGTCAAAGAACACGAACAGAAAGACCGCCCCTAAGGGCAAGATGGTACGCCGTTTCGGAGTCAACGTTTTCGGTAACACCAAGTACGACAGACTTTTGGCCAAGAAGAGCAGTGCGAACAACAAGAATAGACGTCCGGCCAAGCAGTCGATCTACGGTCAGCAGTTGCTTGAGAAGCAGAAGATCCGTTTCGCATATGGCGTCAGCGAGAAGCAGCTCCGTGCGGCCTACGCCAAGGCCAAGAATCAGGGCGGTGTCGCTGGTCACAATATGTTGATACTTCTCGAGTCCCGTCTCGATAACGTGGTCTACCGTTTGGGGCTCTGCTCTACCAGGCCTCAGGCCAGACAGCTTGTCCGTCACGGTCACTTCACCCTCAACGACAGGAAGGTCGACATTCCCAGTGCGCTGGTCAAACCCGGCGATGTCATCGCCGTGGCCGAGAAGAGCAGGGAGATGAAGGTACTTCGGGAGAACGCCGAGGTCGCTTCCGCCGTTTCCAAGCCAGGCTGGTTGTCTCTCGACGGGATGTCCGGTAAGGTGGAGCGTCTGCCCGAGCGTCAGGAGATACCTACCATCGCCGACGAGCAGATCGTCGTCGAGTACTACTCCAGGTAGTCTTTTCGTACGGTAAAAGCCCGTCCAGAAGGACGGGCTTTTTTCGTAAGCTTTTACGGACGGTGGATTTATAGCAGAGTCGAGATTTTCTATCCGGGAGGGTTTTGCTGATGTCCTTTTCGCTTCCTGTATATCGGTCTCCAGATTTCGACGGAGACCGTTTTTTAGCCGCTCCGAATGCGGCTTTTGCCGAGGTAACAGTCTCTGGAGTGGCTCCGGAGGGTTTTCACGTTACGTCTATATATCCGGAATATTTCAAGATCCATGGACGATGGATACTGGCCTGTCCCTCAAGGATGGACGCCGTGCCGGTTCTTAGAGATGACGGAGCTCTCGATATCGTGGAGTTCAGGAATCTCGTGGCGGGGGATAGGGTCGTACTGGGCAGATCGGAGGATGGTTCGGAAGGGATTTTCGTTCATCCCGACGGTTTTATTACGGAGGATGAATCCGATGATGTCTTCGCATTTCGAACGGGACGTTCTAGGGAAACCGCCTACTCCTCTGACTACGACAAGCTGTACGAGCTCCTACGCCACGAGAGGGACCACGGTCGTATCGTGTGGGTATTGGGACCGGCGGTGGTGTTCGATTACGATTCGAAGCACGCTTTGGCTCAACTGATATCCCTAGGGTACGGACATACGGTTATGGCAGGAAACGCCATGGCCACCCATGATCTGGAGGGAAGCTTGATAGGAACCGCATTGGGGCAGGATATCTACACTCAGAAACCTCGTCCTTTAGGTCATTATAATCATCTGGACATCATAAACGATGTCAGGCGATCCGGTTCCCTAGAGTCCTTCATAGAGGATCGAGGTATTCAAGATGGCGTGGTACACGCCTGTATATCGGCCGGAATCCCCCTTATCCTTGCCGGCTCCATAAGGGACGATGGACCTCTTCCTCCTGTCTACTCGGATGTCTACGAGGCCCAGGACACTATGAGGGGCGTTATCGCTAATGCTACGACGGTTATCTGTCTGGCCACCCAACTGCATACCATCGCGACGGGGAACATGACTCCCTCTTATACCGTAAAGGAGGGGAGGGTCCGGCCGGTGTATCTCTACAATGTCGACGTGTCCGAATTTGCCGTCAACAAACTCAGAGACCGAGGGACCTTGGAGGCCACTACCATAGTGGCTAACGTCCAGGATTTTTTGGTTCTTCTTCGCAATGCCGTTTGTGGGAGGAGATAAAATGACGGAGAGAGAGCTTTTAAAGGCCCTCAGGGCTGTGAAATCCGGCGATATGACCCCGGAGAGTTTCGTGAAACAGGTAAAGTTGGAGCCTTTTCAGGATCTGGGCGAGATTAAGTTGGATCATCACAGGGCACTCAGAAGAGGGGTCCCGGAGATAATATACTGTCCCGGCAAGAGCGACGAACAGCTGAGAGCCATAGCGATGGCTTTGATAGGGAGAAGAGGGACATTCCTCTTTTCCCGAATAAATCCCTGCCAGGTCGATATAATGAGATCGATTTTTCCTGACGTAGTCCACCACGAGAAGGCCAGGATCGTCGCGATAGTCGATGGAGATGAAGAGAGAGGGCTTTACCCGGGCGTCACAGTGGTGGCTGCCGGTAGCAGCGATGTTCCGGTAGCGGAGGAAGCGGCGGTTACCGCCGAATATCTCGGCTGCGAGGTGCGTCGTATTTTCGATGTCGGAGTCGCGGGAATACATCGTCTGCTCTCCTACGCGGAGGTACTTATGTCGTCCAAGGTCGTAGTCGCGGTAGCTGGGATGGAGGGGGCTCTTCCCGGGGTGGTCGCCGGTTTGGTGGGATGCCCGGTAATAGCGGTTCCCACCAGCGTCGGGTACGGTGCCAACTTCGGGGGGCTTTCCGCTCTCCTTACAATGATAAACACCTGTGCTACAGGGGTCACTGTCGTGAATATAGACAACGGCTTGGGGGCGGGGTACACCGCAGGCACCATAGCCAGGCAGTCCAGATGAGACGAGGAGACGAGTCCTTACTTAGGGAGTTCTTCCCCTCCGAGGTAGCCGACAGGCTTTTAAAACTGTCCTCCGTTTTAGTCTCCTTTTCCGGAGGGGTCGATAGCTCGGCCATAGTGGCTTTGCTGGCTGGCATCATGCCCGATGGAACGGTTCACTCCGTTCTTTTCGATTCCTTTTTGCATCCCGAGAGGGAGAGAGGAAGAGCCGTCTCCATGTGTCGAGACCTGGGGGTCGATCTTAGGATAATCCCGGGGCCCGAGCTGTCGGACGATCGTGTTATGGGAAATCTCGAGGGACGTTGTGCTTTCTGCAAGGAGCTTCGAATACGCGAGATCCTCCGGTTGAGGGAGGAGATGGGGATAGATACGATAGTGGACGGAACGAACCACGATGACCTTCAGGATCCTACGAGATTGGGAAACTCCGTCCTGAATAGATATCCCGTATTCAGTCCTCTTGCCGAGGCGGGGCTTTCCAAACGGAGAGTCCGGGAGTTGGCGAAGGTGCTGGACATCCCATGGTGGAACGAAACGGCCACTGCCTGTATGGCGACCAGGTTTCCTCTCGGCACTACCTTAAGAGCTGATGAAGCCAAGCGGGCATACGACGCGGAGGAGTGTCTAAAGGAGCTTGGACTCACGGTTCGGGTGAGGGTTTGGGGTGACTCCATATGTCTGGAGTTATCTCCATATAGAGACGAGACGGTGGTAGCCTTCAGGGAGCCGATAGTTGAAGGTCTCAGGGGCCTAGGATTTAGTAGAATCATGGTGGATCTCGAAGGCTACAGTACCGGTCGTACATGGCCTTAGGTGTATAATATCGACGAGGTATAAGTTGTTTTAGAACGAGGAAAGGGGAGATCGCTGGTGCATAAGTTGGTTTTGCTTCGCCACGGCGAGAGCGTATGGAACAAGGAAAATCGCTTTACCGGTTGGACCGACGTCCCTCTGTCGGAGGATGGAGTTAAGGAAGCTCATCGTGCCGGAAGGCTTTTGGCCGGAGAGGGGTATTCCTTCGATTCGGCCTATACGTCGACGTTGAAAAGGGCCATAAAGACCCTGTGGATAGTCATGGAAGAGATGGATTTGATGTGGCTTCCCGTCTGTCGGTCGTGGAGACTAAACGAGAGGCACTATGGAGCGCTTCAGGGATATAACAAAGCGGAGATGGCGGCGGAGAGAGGCGAAGCCCAGGTTAAGCTGTGGCGAAGGAGTTACGATGTTCCACCACCTCCTCTTCAGGATGACGATCCTAGATATCCCGGTAACGATCCGAAATACGCCAAACTGTCCAAGGACGATATCCCTCGTTCCGAGTGTCTTAAAGATACGGTCGACCGCTTTCTCCCCTACTGGAACGACGTGATCGCTCCGGCTATAAGATCGGGAGAGAAGGTTCTCATCGTCGCACATGGCAACAGCCTTAGGGCCCTCGTCAAATATCTGGATCGTATTCCCGACGATGAGATCCCGGGGCTGAACATTCCGACGGGGATTCCTCTGGTTTACGATTTGGACGATGAGCTTAAACCTCAGAACCATTACTATCTGGGGGATGCGGATTCTGTCCTCAAGGCCCAACAGGCTGTGGCTAATCAGGGGAAAGCGAAATAGAGACCATGAGACTCCATCTCGGAAAGGGCGCTTCAATCCTTTTGGTCCTCTGTTCCCTGTGTCTTTTCCTGACTGCCGCCTACGGAGATCCCAGGTATCCTTCCGATCTTGTCCGAGAGGGTAGCTTCGTCCAGATACACTGCTTCGATGAAGACAAGGCTCCGGTGGTGCAGCAAGTCCTTCGAGATTACTTTGACGTTATCGACGATAGTATGTCACCTAAAAGACAGAGACTGTATTCCATCTAAGTGTCTCGCTCTTCCGTAAAATACGGGGTGGATCCCTTTATCCTGGCTTCTGTCATGATCCAAAGATCCGGGCTCTCTTGGGTCTTGGCGGAGGGAGGAGCCTATGGGCTGATGGCTCTAGATTGGGAGAAACACAGGAGATGGATCACGGAGGACCATCCTAGGGTTCAGTCCAGGAGGGTCCTCTGTAAACCGGTCATAAATGTCAGGATCGGAACTGATCTGATGTCACGTAATCTGAAACGAGGCGGCATGGACTACGATATGATGGTAAGGAACGAATATGACGATGTTCCCGGAGCGTACGAGGTCATTTGGGAGCACTACAGGAATATGGCCCGTCTTTTCAGGGAAAGGGTTGAGGCCGACGGTCTTTAATAACCTGCTACAGGTGACTTGCAGTCTACTCCGTAGGTATTATGAGTATAGGGCATCTGGTCCTTTCCACGAGGGCTTCCGCGGTGTTCCCGAGGATCAGCTGCCATATATCCGTTTTAAGAGGTAACCCAAGGACCAGGAGGGATGTTCCTAGGTCGACTATCGCCTTGGGTAGCTCCTCCTCCGTCTGACCTCCTACCAGTTTGGTCTCGACTAGATCGTTCCACTTTCCGACCTCCTCTTTTGCGGCTTCAATCGCTTTGGACGCCTGGTTGAAAAGGCCGTGGGCCATGGAGGCATCCTCCATGGGAACTCCGTGTAACAGGGTTATCTTTGTCTTTTTCTGTCGTCGGCCAAGAACCCTTTTCAGACCATCCAGGATGTTTTGCGTTCTGTTTACCTCCAGATCGGTAGCCACTACGACGTTTTTCAGTATATCTCCAGGTATCGTCGGAGGGGTGCTCCACCGGAGTATCAATTGAGGCAAGCCCAGAGATTGAACGAGAGGAACTACGGTGGTGTCAGGGGACACGGTTATCACCGCGACGGAACAAGCCTCTTTCTGAGCTATCGTAGAAAATATCTCGTCTTTCTCCCCTGCCTCCACGTAGAAGCGAAAGGGAATGCCGTTCGGGATGGATCTCTCGCACATTTCCTTCAGTATTTCCTGAGCTCCGGAGACGACAGACGGGGTATCGACGCCTATCGACGTGCTTACGGCGTGTACCGCTATGATCTCTTCCGACCTCTCTGTGAGATGTGTCGCCACCCACTTTAAATCCCTTTCGGATCTTTCCGATAGGTCGGAGGGGTACAGTATCTTTCTGAACATGAAGATCGCTCCTTCCGTCTTTAGGCTGGGGTATCTATTTCCATAATATCGAAATAATGCGTCTTGTCCATCTTGGATCTGACGAACGACGGGAGTGTTTTGCAATGGACAGGGACAGACAGTGGATGGCGATAGGATTTCTGAGTAGGATCTTTAAGTGGTTGCCCCATGGAATGGCACTTTGTCTAGGAGCCTCTCTGGGCTGGCTGTTGTGGCTTTTCAGTAAATCGAGGGTGGACAGGGCGGAAGCCCGTTGTGTCAGGGCTATAGGTGTTGGACCGACCGACGCTAGGCGCATAGTCCGGGAATCCTATATGAATCACGGTAGATGTGTAGCAGAGTTCGTGAGATTGCCGTCTCTGGGGCACGACTTAGAGAAGTTGATCACCGTAAGCGGTATGGAGAACCTCGAGAGAGCTTTCTCAAGGGGCAAGGGTGTTATCCTCCTTTCAGCTCATCTCGGGAACTGGGAGGTTGCCGCTGCCTTACTTGCTCGGAGAGGATTTCCTATGAACGCCATAGGAGCGGAGCAAAGGGATCCCAGGGTGACCGATTTGATAGTGTCCACCAGGGCCAAGTGTGGAATAAAGGGAATAGGCAAGGGATTCAGCCTGAAATCGGCTTTGTCTTGTCTTAAAAAAGGCGAGGTTCTCTGTATCTTGTTAGATCAGGACGCGAAAGACAAAGGGGTCGTCGTTCCTTTTCTGGGAGCTCCTGCTAGCACTCCCTACGGTCCGGTCAAGATCGCCTCTAAGCTTGGTGCCTCGGTGGTGCCCGTCTTCTCGATTCGAAAAGGTAAGTCCTCTTTGTTCGACCTGAGGATATTGCCTCACATAGAGATGCCTGAATCCGGAGCATCGGAAGAGTCTTTTTTGGAAGCCGTTACTAGGTGTAACGATTGTCTCAGTCAGGGAATATCGAAAAATCCGGAACAGTGGATGTGGTTGTATCCCCGTTGGGCAAGTACTTTGGGGGAGAGGTAAACTTGTTTCTCGCCATCGATCCGGGACGGTCCAAGTTCGGTTGGGCCTTGGTCGAGGAGAACGGACGATTTCTCTGTTCAGGCATCACAGGCCTTCCCTTGTTGGAGAGTTTTCTGTCGAAGCTGAAAAAAAAGCTCCCTCTTTCCCTTGACGAGATTCCGTTAGAGGGTAAACTTGAGACAAACTTGAGATGCGAGATAGACGGAGTTTTCATAGGAAACGGGACCGGAAGGGAGCTATTTATCGAAGAGGTAGAACGTTTTTTCCCTTGGTGTCATTTGATAGATGAAAGTAATTCGACCTTGGAAGCCAGGGAGATATATTGGACTTTTCACCCTCCCACGGGGTGGAGGCGTTTTTTGCCTTTGTCGCTTCAGACTCCACCTAGATCGGTCGACGATTTGGCAGCTTATTGTATCGCCATGAGAGGGATAAGAGAGTTTTACGATAAGGAGATCAGATAATGTCCAACCAGAAACTTACTACCCTGGTAAATACCTTCGGATCGTCGCTGATATCGGTGGCGGGAGAGGTTGGTGTGTCCGTAGAGCTTCTTAAATCCCAGATATCCAGAGGGGTCAAGGTCGAAAATGCCTGCTGTGCCTCTCTCATAGGGATAGTCGGGGACGGTATTCAGGGCACCATAGTGATAATGCTGGATGAAGGAGGATTCGCCTCCACCGTAACAGCCATGTCCGGAGGTATGATTCAACCTAACCTGGAGGACTCCATAGCCATGAGTGTCGTAGGAGAGCTTTCGAACATGGTAAGCGGAAGGGCTTTGACCCAGGCATCTCTACCAGGGGTGGATGTTACTCCGCCGCAGCTCATCACGGGAGCGAGCATAAAGACCGTGCCGTCTCAGTCGTCCGATATAATAAGTTTTACCCTTCCTTTCTCTGTAGTAGGAGGAGGATGGGCCTATCTGGTTTTATCTTTCAACAGCATATAGTCTGTTCGGTGTAGTAAGTCAGCGTAGCGTGAGTTAGGCTGCTCGTATCTCAGGATAGAGCAGCCTCTTTTTTCGTATGTTTAAACTTTATCATTGATTTGGAGTGGTTTGGGTGAAGAGTCGCGGATTTCGGGTTGTATGGGAAGAATCCATACTCGTCTATGCTCTGGCAAAGTGGTTTTTATTGGCTGTTCTTGCCGGTGCCGTGGTCGGATCGGTAACTACTTTTTTCGTCAATTCTCTCGAATGGGCTATATCGTGGACCGCCAAATTACCTCCGACCTTCTTGTGGTATTTGTTGCCTCTCGGTATCGTGGCCAGTACCATTATAATCAGATGTTTTGCACCCGACGCTCGAGGACACGGTACGGAAAAGGTAATAGAGGCCATTCACGAACGTTCCGGAAAGATATCCGTTAAGGTGATTCCCATAAAGCTCATAACTACGGTTATAACGGTGGCCGCAGGAGGATCGGCCGGTAAGGAGGGGCCTGCCGCTCAGATCGGTGCCGGTCTTACCTCGTCCTTGGCGAGTCTGTTGAGATTCAGCGATCTGGACAGAAAGAAACTCGTTATATGTGGTATCTCTGCTGGTTTTGCTGCCGTTTTCGGAACCCCCGTGGCAGGGGCCATCTTCGGTTTGGAGGTCCTTTATATAGGGCAGGTCTTTTACGATGTGCTGTTCCCATCGTTTATCAGCGGGGTCGTATCCCATCTCGTAGCGACCTCTTTGGGAATGTCCTACGGGTATTATCCTCTCTGCGATATTCCGGCCATGTCAGGAGGGCTTTTTTTGTGGATGGTCGTTGCAGGGGCTTTTTTTGGTTTTGTCTCTTTTCTTCACATCGAGATCATGTCCTTTTTCGAGAGGGCCTTTTCTAAGGTGAGAGGTGGTCTAGTCGTAAAGGCTATCTTAGGAGCCGTGTTGATACTTTTTTTGGCTCAAGCCGTAGGAGGGGAGTATTTCGGCCTCGGTACCGACGTGATAGACAGGGCTTTACACGGGGAAAAGCTGCCGGGACTGGCTTTTCTCTGGAAGTCCGTCTTCACCGCTATAACCTTGAGTTGCGGAGGCAGCGGAGGGGTCGTGACTCCTATCTTTTTCATAGGGGCTACCGCAGGTATCACCTTTGCCTCGCTTTTCGGGCTTAACGGAGCTCTTTTTGGCCCTATCGGTTTCGTCGCGGTTCTTGCTGGCTGCGCCAATGCCCCTATATCCGCGAGCATCATGGCGGTGGAGCTTTTCGGATCTTCCGTAGCCTCCTTTGCCGCCATAGCCTGTATCACGTCTTTTCTGCTTGTCGGGCATAGAAGCGTATATCCAAGTCAGATTTTGGCCAGGTCCAAATCTCCCTTGATACTGATAAGCGCCAAGCCGAGCAGGGTCGACTTGGCCAGGAGTCTTCCCAAGCCCGAGGATTCTCTATTCTCTCCTCTTATAAAAAGGGTTGCCATGTCCATGCAACGATCCTTCGGTATAAAGGCTCCTTGTCGTTTCAGAAAACCTTCCCGGAAAGACTTTCTCAGAAAGTAGATATAAAGAAGGGTCGAAGCTTTTTGAGCTTCGACCCTTCTTCAACTTAAAGGGATAATTCTCCCTCCGTCTTCGCTACTACCGTCGTTACACAGGCATCTCCCGTTACGTTTAGGGATGTACGAGCCATGTCTAGTACCGCGTCTATTCCCGCTACCATTGCGACTCCTTCCATCGGAAGTCCCGCCTGGGTGACCACTAGGGTCAACATTATAAGCCCCGCTCCGGGAACTCCCGCCGTTCCGATCGATGCTAGGGTGGCCGTAACTATTATCCCTACCTGAGCTCCCAAGGAGAGGTCTATCCCGAAGGCCTGGGCTATGAACAGGGCACATACGCCCTGATAAAGTGCCGTTCCGTCCATGTTGATGGTCGCTCCCAGAGGAAGTACGAAGGACGATATCTTTTCCGATACCCCCATGTTTTCCTGAGTGCAGGTCATGGTTACCGGAAGGGTGGCCGAGCTAGACCTTGTAACGAAGGCAGTTAAGCTGGCCTCTTTTATCCCGCTGAAAAACCACATCGGCGATTTTTTGGTAATTATACTTACCAATCCGGAGTATACAATTATTGCGTGGAGGAGACACCCCAGATAGACAGCTCCTATGACCTTTGCGAAAGGAGCCAACACGGAAATGCCGTATTTGGATACGGTCACGGCGATCAGTGCGAATACCCCGTATGGTGCCAATGACATGACCACCTCTGTGACCTTGTACATGGTTTCAGCTATGGAGTCCATGACGGATAGGATAGGTTTCCCCTTTTCTCCGGCTAAAATCGCCGCTATACCGAAGAATAGGGAAAAAACGATTATCTGAAGCATGTGTCCCTGAGCTAGAGCCTGGACGGGGTTGCTCGGGAACATCCCGATGATGACCTGGGCCAGTGTAGGGGCGGCCTTGCCGCTTGCCTCAGCCACGTTTTCGATGTTCATTCCCGCCCCGGGTTGAAAGAAGTGTCCCATGGACAGACCGATCACTATGGCGATCGCAGTCGTCCCCAGATAGAGTAGAATGGTCTTTATTCCTATTCTGCCCAGGGTTTTCGGATCTCCTATCGAGGAGACTCCCACTACCAAACTGGAGAAGACCAGAGGAACTATCAACATTTTCAACAATGTGATGAAGATCTTGCCTATCGGTTCGACGACGGCAACCTTGGGGCCTATCATCGCCCCTGCCACGATACCTAATACGAAGCCGATGGTTATCTTCCATATCAACGGTATTTTCTTCTTGGTCTGACTCATGAGACAATCCTCCTTAGAAAGATATTTGATATGGTGGAATCTTTCGCCACTCAATAACAGTATACCCCATGAGTTTCTCTATGGGCTATTGTATAGGCTGTATCTTTAGTATAATGAACCTCAGGTTTAAGTGGCTACTGTGACTGGCGCGGGGAGGTCTACGATGAAGAAAAAAGGGTTGGCTTTATTTTTAGCGATATGTTTCTGTCTTTCGATGTCCTCGTCCTCCATGGCTAAAACCGGAGCGATAGTGTTGGCTCTTTCCGGAGGGGGAACCAAGGGATTGGCCCATATCGGGGTTTTGAAAGCCCTCAAGGCGGAGGGCATTCCCGTAGCCGGAATAGTTGGCACAAGCATGGGGGCGATAATAGGGGGCCTTTCGGCGGCGGGGTACTCTCCTCAGGAGCTCGAGGATGTTCTGGAAAAGGTCGACATCGGAGGAATAATTCTAGGAAACGGAGATGGCAGGAGTTCCGAGCCCGGAAACAGGGAGATCTCTCCTCTCATGCCAAAATTGGAGCTGAACGCATTGGGACAGGTAGTGGGGCCCAAGGGACCTCTTTCAGGAGCAAGCGCGTTAAACCTCTTTCAGAAGCTTGCCTCCAGGGTTTCTGTGGTCCAGTTCGACGAGTTGCCCATACCCTTCGCAGCTGTAGCTACAGACCTGGAGACAGGCGAAAAGGTAGTATTGAGACATGGTTCCTTGGCCTCGGCTATGAGGGCCTCCATGTCGATCCCCGGATTGTTCGAGCCCTGGCCTGTTGAGGGCAGGTTGCTCGTTGACGGTGGTTTGGTGTCCAATATGCCTGTTTCCACCGCCAAGGATATGTTCCCCGATTATCCCGTCGTAGCGGTGAACGTCTGTAGCGAGCTCAGAATGTCGGACGAGATGAAGACGATGGTCGACGTGATCGATCAGACGATAACCATACTGACCAGCCAGAACGTGGATCGGGAGGAGTCGAAGGCGGATGTCATCATAAAACCCAAGGTGGGCAATCTAGCTACTTTGGGCAATGTGGAAATAGGAGATATGGTACGACTAGGAGTCATAGCCGCGGAAGAAAAAATGGTGGAAATCCGAAGGCTTGCGGCTCGGGCTCCATCGGCACCGGAGTATAGGCCGACCATTTTGCGGCTGGTTCGACGCATTTCCGTCGAAGGGGTTCCGGAGGATTTTGCCGATAACATAAAGGATAAATTCTCCAACTGGATCGATCGCCCGGTTCATCCGGAGGATATCGTATCCGCCGCCGAGTGGATTCGTTCCAGAGAGGACGTAAAAACCGTGGACTACCAGCTTATCGAGAAGGCAGACGGGGTGGACGTATTGCTTAAAATCCAGCGACAACCGGCCTATCGGTTTGCCCTCGATGGCTATGCCACCAACCTTTCAGGAGGAAGCTGGATAGGAATAAGAAGCAGGATGATGGATCTCGCCTACGATGGGGACTACCTAAATGTGGACGCTCTCTTAGGGGAAGACTGGGCGGCTAAAGTGGATTATCATTTTGTCGTGGATAAAGGCTCTTATGAGATGGGGCTAAAGGCCGGCAAGGTCTCGATGAAGCCGTATGGAAAATGGGACATGCTTACCTTCTCCCTTGGTAGGACCTTCGATACGGATGGATCCAGTCTCACCATAGGTGCCTTAGGCAGCCGAGTGGAGGGATTGGGACAGACCGTTGAAGCCTGGGGGCCTATCGTGAAATGGTATTCATCGGGCATAAAGGGGCAGGATGAGCCCGAGGACGAGTCCTATCTTTCGTTTGGTGCCTGGTATCCAAGCGAAGGGGAGGAGATGCTGTTTCGCGTCGAGGGAGGTGTGGATAAACCGCTATCCTCTCGTTGGAGAGGATATCTCAAAGCCGGCTTGATGGAGGGAAACAGCGACGGACGTTATGTCGGCCAAGGCGCTTATCTCGGCGCTCGTGAAGAGCTTTACAGCCTGGCTGACCGACCTGTATTAGGTGAGAGGTTCGCCTGGTGGCGACTGGGGTTCCGACGACGATTGGGTGAGAGCGGAGACTCCCCGTGGGAGGGCGAGTTTTTTGGAGGTCAGGGATACGTATGGGATAACGGAGGAGATCTGTTTGACGAACCATGGGAGGTCGGCATCGCTTTAACCGTTCCTTCCAGACTTCTGAAAGCCCGATTTTTAGCCATTTACGATGACGATAACGATTGGACTTTCGGATTCTCCATCGGTGACCCCATGTGGACTCTTCGGTACCCCTTCCCCTGATGGAAAGGACCGGATATGCTAGAATTAGTCGATCCTTTTAAGCGGGATACTTTTTTCAGCGGTTGGAGGCATGAGATATGGCTAGAAATATAACGTCACGGCAGCAGGATTATTCTCAGTGGTATCTGGACGTGATCAAGGTCGCCGAGTTGGCCGATTACGCTCCTGTAAGAGGGTGTATGGTCATAAGGCCCACCGGATATTCCGTCTGGGAGGAAATACAGCAGGTTTTCGACAGGGCTTTCAAGGAAACCGGTCACGTCAACGCATACTTTCCGGTTCTCATTCCCAACTCCTTTCTGGAGAAGGAGGCGAAACACGTAGAGGGATTTTCCCCCGAATGTGCCGTGGTGACCCACGCCGGAGGAGAGGAACTGGAGGAACCTCTGGTTGTTCGTCCCACCTCCGAGACAGTTATAGGCCATATGTACAGTAAATGGATTCAGTCTTGGAGGGACCTTCCTCTCCTGATAAACCAGTGGGCCAACGTTATGAGATGGGAGAAGCGCCCCAGGTTGTTTCTAAGGACCTCCGAGTTTCTCTGGCAGGAGGGGCATACGGCCCATGCCACCAAGGAAGAGGCGATCGGGGAGACCGAGAGGATGTTGGAAGTCTATCGTCGTATCATGACGGATTATCTGGCTCTTCCTGTCGTCCCCGGGGTGAAGTCCGAGGGCGAGCGTTTCCCCGGAGCGGAGGAGACCTACACCACCGAGACCATGATGAGCGACATGAAGGCCCTTCAGGCCGGGACCAGCCATTTCCTCGGCCAGAACTTCTCGAAGGCCTTCAATATACAATTTCAGAACAAGGAAGAGGCCATGGAGTACGCATGGACGACCAGCTGGGGCGTCTCTACCAGGCTTATCGGTGCGGTGATAATGACCCATTCCGACGACGACGGCTTGATACTTCCTCCCCGCATCGCTCCTACCAAGGTGGCGTTGCTGCCCATAAGCAAGGACGAAACCATGGCTACCGGTCCTCTCCTTTCGAAGGCCAGAGAGCTCGCCGGCAAAATTGAGTCGATAATAGGGGCCAGGACGATCGCGGTCGATGACCAGTTTCACATGAGGCCGGGAGACAGGTTTTTCTATCATCTTCAAAAAGGAGTCCCTCTGAGACTGGAGCTGGGCGAGAAGGAATTCGAGAAAGGAACGGTCAGAGCCGTCAGAAGAGACACGGGAGAGAAGATAGACCTGCCTTGGGACGGAATAGAGACCAAGGTGCACGAGCTTTTGGAGAACATACAGGAGGATCTCTTGAATAAGGCCAGATCCTTTCGGGAGACGAATACCCACGAGGTCTCCGATTTCGATGGTTTAAAGAACGCCCTGGAGGAAAAAGGCGGGTTCATAAAAGCTTACTTCGCTGGAACCGAGGAGGACGAGAAGGCAATAAAGGAGGCCACCGGGGCAACCGTCCGCTGCTTCCCCCTGGAAGATAAAGACGCTAGGGGAAAGTGTTTCTTCACCGGAAAAGACGGCGCTCGAATGGCCATATTCGCCAAGTCCTACTGATAAAGGGCCGCCTTGAGGGCGGCTCTTCGCTTAAATGGGGAGGGATTCTCCGTGGTGGAAAAACTGTTGTCTTTCAAGGAGGTAGCTGCCAGAGCGGGTTTAGGCGAGTCCAGGGCCAGAACCCTGAGGGAGCGATACTTGAAAGCCGTCCCTTCTGTAGGGGAGGGACGGAGTCGTCGTTATGCCGAGGCTGCCGCATCGGTGCTGTCCAGGGCGAACGAGCTTGAAAAACAGGGGAAGAAAGATCGGGAAATTTTGGAGGAACTTCTCAGGGGCAGGGATTGTGGTAATTCCCATGAATTGGATGAGGTCCTAAATAGGCTTGATTCAGAGGTTATTGCCCTTCGGAGACAGTTGAAACTGTTGAGACAGGAATCATCCTCGCTTAAAAGGAAAGTAGACTATCTGGAGAAGAAATTATGTCGCGTAGAGAAGTCTAGTTGGGGTTTTCGTGAATTTTTAGAACATATTGTTTTATTTGTAGAGGATATTCTGGATTTTTAAACCCTTGGAATGGGACTCCGTCTTAGAAGGAGTCCCATTCCTTTTTTTTTGCGTCTTTTTGGAGGGGCTCTAAAGTTGCCATCGTACGTTATCGGTAACTTATCGACTGATCCACTTTATATAAGGCTTTTAGGACTTCAAGTAGACAAAAGCGTTCTTCTGAAGTATGATCCTTTTCGTTATAAAAATAATTCCTTGGAGGGTTTTAAGATGTCTCGTAAAGCTGTTCTATCGATTTTAGCGTCTCTATCAGCTGTTTTTGTCATAGCTGGATCCGCTTTTGCGGTCCAGTTCGTCAATATCACCACGGCCAGCACGAAGGGAACCTACTATCCTGTTGGTGTAGCGATGGCGAAGATATGGAACGACAATATATCGGATTTCAAAGCGGGAGTTCAGACCTCCGGTGGCACGGTCCACAATATTCAGCTTATGGAGAGCAAAGAGGCTGACGTGGCCTTTATGGACGGGGTCTCATATCCCGCTTTTATGGGGACCGGTAGCTACGAGGGAACCCCCAAGAAGTTCATCCGCGCCATGGTTCCACTCTTTCCTGAGGTAGTTCAGCTGATAGTAGCTAAAGACAGCGGCATAAACTCTCTTGAAGATTTCAGAGGGAAGAAGATATCTATAGGAGCTGTCGCCAGCGGCACGGAGGTTATGGCCAGACAGCTTTTGTCCGTCGCCGGTATCGATCCCGACAAGGATATCTCCCCAGAAAGACTTAGCATAGCCGATACAGCCAAGGCCTTTGCGGATAAACGGATCGACGGTGCGGTTTTCGTGGGATCCTTGGGTGTCCCAGGGGTGGTGGAGATGACGACCTTGGGGTTGGTCAGGTTCATAGACGTGCCAGAGGAACATCTTAAAAAAGTTTTGGCAGACCTCCCGGCATGGACTGCCTTCCAGATTCCCTCTGATACCTATCCCAATCAGAACGAGCCTGTTCAAGGGTACGCCAGCTGGAACATGTTGACAGTGAGGGACGATGTACCCGATGATCTCGTCTACGAGATGACCAAACTTCTCTACGATAATAAGGACGATCTGGTTATGGTGGCGGAGAAGATGAAGCTCATGGACCCCAAAAACCTGGATCAGGTTGTCCTTCCCCTTCATCCTGGGGCAAAGAGATATTACGACGAGATAGAAGCCTCGAAATAGGCGGTAAGAGCCATATAAAAGGGAGCTTTCGGGCTCTCTTTTTTATTCTATCTTTATAGGGGGATATTTAGTTGAAGTCCTTGTTGGATAAGTATGGCCCTTTTAGGGGACGCTTTCTTTTCTTGCTGTTGGTATCCATGTCAACCTATCATCTTTACTCTGCCGGATTTGGACTTCTGCCCACTGAGATACACCACGCTATTCATCTGACCTTTGCCCTGGTGGCGGTTTATATAGCTTTTCCCTTTAGCGGTCGTCCAAGCTGGATAGACTGGCCTATGGCCTTTGTGGCTGGATCGGTATCAGGCTATATCGCCCTCTTTCACGATGTTATCGCTCAAAGAGGAGCTATGGTTCAGTCCTATGAGATAATATTAGGATTGGTCATGATAGTAGTCGTGCTTGAGGCTGGCAGGAGGGTTGCAGGTAGGGTGTTACCCTGTCTGGGAATATTATTTCTAGTCTATGCTCTTTGGGGTAGGTATGCTCCCGGGATTTTTATGCATAGAGGATTCTCCTTAAGTAGAGTTATTCAGCAGATGTATCTCACCACCGAGGGCATATACGGAGTAGCCATCGGGGTGTCGGCTACCTATGTATTCGTATTCATATTGTTCGGTTCTTTTCTCGCTGCAGGAGGAGGTATAAGGCTTTTCAACGATCTTTCTATGGCCTTGGCCGGATCCGCTCCAGGGGGACCTGCTAAGGTGGCTGTGCTGGCGTCGGCCCTTTTGGGCACTATAAGCGGATCCTCTGTGGGCAACGTCGCCACGACAGGGGCCATGACTATCCCTATGATGAAGAGGGTCGGCTATGAGGGGCGCTTTGCCGGGGCGGTGGAGGCCTGTGCGTCAACCGGTGGACAGCTCATGCCTCCTATAATGGGGGCCGGAGCCTTTGTGATGACCCAGTTTCTCGGTATCCCTTATTTGGAGATCGCCAAAGCGGCGATCTTCCCCGCACTCCTTTACTATGGAGCCGTTCTATCGAACGTACACTTGAGGGCCAAGAAGAAAGACCTTGCCGGGGTCAGTAGCGAGGAGATTCCAAAGTTAAAAGACGTGTTCTTGCGAGACGGTCACTTATTGATACCTATAGTGGTCATAATAGCGATGTTGTTGAAAAACTATACCCCTTTGGCAGCTGCCTTTTGGGGAACTGTGACGGTGGTTCTCTCCGCATCTCTCAGGTCTCACACCAGGATGTCTCTGGGGCATATTCTCGACGCCATGGCCGATGGGGCTTACAATGCTCTTTCGGTGGCTATTGCCTGTGGAGTTGTGGGCATAGTCGTCGGTGTGGCTACCTTGACGGCTCTAGGTATGACAGTATCGGTTAACATAATGGAACTGGCTGGTGGCAGTTTGTTCCTCACTCTGATGGTGGCGATGGCGGCCTGTCTGGTCATGGGAATGGGGCTCCCGACCACGGCCAACTACATAGTTACCAGCACGGTGATAGCTCCGGCGTTGATGAAACTGGGGGTGCTCCCATTAGCTGCCCATATGTTCGTCTTCTATTTTGGGATAATGGCGGATATAACTCCCCCAGTGTGTCTTGCATCCTTTACTGCTGCTGGGATTGCTAAATCCGACCCGCTCAAGACGGGATTAACCGCCACCTCAATTGGAATCGTGGCCTATATACTTCCCTTTGCTTTCGTTTACGATCCTGTGTTTCTGTTGAGAGGAGAGGCAGTGGATTTTTTGCTGGCATTCGTAACGGCTTTTTTAGGGGTGCTGAGCATGGCCTCGGCGATCCAGGGGTGGGCCATAGGCCATATAGGAACTTGTACGAGGGCAATTTTCTTTGTGTCTGGCCTTGTGGCTTTTTACCCCAGTGTTGCCGTAAGGTCTTTGGGGGCAGCGATAATTCTAGCGGTATGGAGTATCAGAGGTATTAGATCGTTAAAAATAGAGACCTGCTAGCGTCCTAGACGTAAAAAAGGAGACCTTAGACTAAGGTCTCCTCTTTTCTTAATCTTTGTCGTATATGTAGACCTTGGGAGGTTTGAAGCCGTTGAAGCTCTCCAGAGAGCAGGAATTGACGTAAGCTCCGGTGGAGAAAAAGTAGAGCCTGTCCCCTTCTTCCAGATTCTTCGGCAGCATATATTTATCCCTCTCGTAAAGGACGTCAAGGCTGTCGCAGGTCGGTCCGGCGATGATGTATTCCTCCACAGGGCCCTGCTTTTCCGAGTATATGGGGTATTTGATCGATTCGTCTATGGTCTCGTAGAGACCTCCGAATTTACCGGCGTCTATGTAAAGCCAGCTGTAAGGGTTATAGCTTTCCTTCTTCGACTTCAGCACCACCTGGGTGGTCAAGATTCCGCAATCTCCGACCAAAGAACGGCCCGGTTCGATGATTATATCCGGTATGCCCTCGGGAAAGTCCTCGGTGAGAAAACGGGTTACCTCCTTTGCATATATCTCCAGAGGGACCGTCGGCTGTATGTACTTGGCGGGGAAACCGCCCCCCAGGTTGATAAGCTTCAGCTGGATCCCCAGTTCCTTTGCCGAGTCGAATAGATACCGGCAACTGGCGATGGCGTTTCCCCACTGCCCGATGTCTCGTTGCTGGGATCCTACGTGGAACGACAGTCCCCAGGGTATGACGTCGAGCTCTTTTGATAGTCGAATCAGTTTGAATATAGTATCGGGATGAGCGCCGAACTTTCGAGACAATGACCAGTCCGCTCCGCTGCATTCCATGAAAAGTCTGAAGAAGACTCGCGAGCCGGGGGCGTTCTTGGCTATTCGTCTAAGGTCGTCCTCCGAATCCGTGGCGAAAAGACGAACTCCCTTTTCGTAGGCGTAGGCTATATGCTCGGATTTTTTGATCGTGTGTCCGTAACTGAGCCTATCCGGTGATGCATCTAGGGCCAGCATGGTGTCGAGTTCGTTCATAGAGGCGAAGTCGAAATTGCACCCCTTGCGGATCAACATTCTCAGTATAGCCTCGTGGGGATTGGCCTTAACCGCATAGTGTATCTTGGCGTAGGGCATGGTCCTGGTGAGATCGTCGAAGTTCCGTTCCACGTTCTTGAGGTCCAGCAGGAGGCAGGGCGTCTCCTTGTCCTTTAGAAAGTCCTTTATTCCCTCGAACCTTTCCTTTGTGACGAATCTCTCCATGTCGAAACTGTAACTGGCTGGTACGCCTAACATCGGATCACCCTCTTTTTTGCGAATTCGCGGCTGTTCACCGTGGCCGAGGTATTGTACCTTATTTCTCCTCGATACGATAGCATCCTTCAAACTACATTATAATGTAAATCAGATGTCCTAGAACATACGATATATCGCTGGGAGGATCATACCTTGGATAACGAGATAAACGACGTTACGGTAGGAAGAGACGAATCCATAATGGGAGATTCCCTCTATTCTTGGCAGAGAAAGGCTATAGATCGCATAGGAGGCGATAGTGCCGTTCTCTCCGCCCCTACGGGATCCGGTAAGACGTGGGTTGCCTACATATGGGCAGGCCTCTACGACCTGGAGGGCGGAAAGCTTGACATTCCGTCGGGGGAGAGGGTGATTTTTACCGCTCCCATAAAGGCGTTGAGCAACGAAAGATACATGGACCTGATCTCCATGGGGTTCGATGTCGGTATAGAGACCGGTGATTTCAAGAAAAATCCCCAGGCCTCGGTTATATGCTGTACTCAGGAGATCTACGCTCTTAAATACGCTGGACGGTCGGGGATCAAGCTCGTAATAGACGAGTTCCACTATATCTTCGGCGAAAACGACAGAAGCAGGGCCTACATAGACGGGATAAGAAAAACCTCTCCCGATGTGCCTATGTTGGTGATGTCGGCTACTTTCGGAGGGGCCTCCAAGGTTCAGGCCTATCTCGAGAGAATCACAGACCGTCCCTTCGTCTTGTTCGAGTCGTCCGAAAGGGTAACGGATCTGGTCTTTTGTGACGAACCGGTTACACCCAGGGAGATCAGGGATGCATTGATCTTCGTGTTCTCACAGAAAGGAGCTCAGCAGGTCGCCGATATGATCGCCGACGAGAGGCTTCGGTTCGACGACAGCAGGAAGCGCAGACTTGAGGATCTTGCCTGGATTTTGGAGGTCTCCGGTATCAGACGGTGTATGTTCAAGGGAGTAGGGATCTACCATGGGAGCCTGCTCCCGAAGGAAAAGCTTCTGGTCGAGAGGGCCTACAGGGAAAGGATCATCGATGTGGTCGTCGGTACAGATGCTCTCGCCCTTGGAGTCAACCTACCGGCCGAGCGGGCGGTGTTCGCCCAGCTGGTGAAGTTTCACGATCGTTGTCCCATCTCCAAGAACGCTTTCCTTCAGATGTCGGGAAGAGCGGGCAGAAAAGGGCTGTTCGAAAAGGGCTATGTAACGTGGATCGATAAATCTCCGGCGGAGGCTTTCGGGGTTAGAACCGAGGAGGTATTCCGCTCTCTCGTCTCCGCTCCCTCCGAGGAGGCCCGGGTCGAGCTTCGTCCTGATTTCGGAGCTATCCTGAAAGGCCGAAGTTCGGTCGAGAACGAGGCGGATATAGTGGCGTCCGGTTCTTTGCCCGAGCTCAGCTACAGGAGGGTGTTGGCCGATATACGACAGGCCATGGAAATAATAGACGGAAGCCTCGATAAAATCGTTCCGGACGAGAAGACCAGGTTCAGAGCCATTCTGGCCGACGTATGGTATGGCGAGATGGAAGTGGAGCAGAATTTGGACATGGCGGAACTCTTCTTTTGGGGAATAGGCAAAGATGACTACGTTCATCCCGATGGATTGACCGCGGCGGAGCTGCTTCTTAAACACGAAAGGAACGAACTGCAATCGTTGCTTAAGGTGAAGAGGTTTAACAACTCTCTGCCGGAAGATTACAAGCTCTCCCGAATGGACGAGGTCGACGAGGCCGTAATGGAGATAGACCCTACGGTCTTCGGATTCGAGGAAAAGATTTACGAGATGGATACGACCAAGGTGGAACTTCCGGCCCTTAAACACAGGGTTACCGATAGATCGAAAGAGGGGAAAAAACGCAGCGGGAGACGACGCAGGAGGGACTTCGGAAAAAGAGGGCGAAGACGGTGAGCTCTGTTTGCAGAAAGGCGTTGATCGAGATAGGCACCAACTCGGTCAAATTCCTGATCGCCGAGAAAGATGGGCATCTCGGCAAGCCGACCTACATAGAGGATAGCAACAAGATAACCAGAATAGGAGAGGGGCTGGCTGGATCAGGTCGACTGGGGAAGACCCCGATGGACAGGACCCTAGACTGTGTTCGACGATTTATCGCCAAGGCAGATGCTCTCGGGATTCGAGATGTTTCGGCAGTGGCGACTATGGCTCTTAGGAGAGCGTCGAACTCCAAGATATTCGTGGATCGTCTGAAGGCGGAAACAGGGTTGTCCTTGAGGGTCTTATCCGGTGAGGAGGAAGCCATATACTCCTTTTACGGTATAGCTCCTCTTCTGCCAGGAGGAAGCGACGGATGGTATTTCGATACAGGAGGAGGAAGCACCGAGTTCGTTTGCTTCGAGAATGGAAGAGTTATCCGTGCCTTTAGCCTAGAGGTCGGGGCTGTCTCCGTTACGGAAAAATTCATGCTTTCTCAGGATAGCTGTGGAGAGTGCGTCGAAACGGCTCTCCAATGGATAGAGGGATCCCTAGAGGAGGGTGGTCTTCCCTCCGAAAAAGGGGGGAGCTTTTTGGTCGGATCCGGAGGGAACGTGATCACCATGGCTGCCGTTAGTCTAGCTCCTGAGAGATTGTCATCTTCGAAAACAGTCAGGCTCTCTTTATCCGAGCTAGATAGGCAGATAGATCTCTACGGTTCCATCTCTCTCCAGGAACGACGACTCATCCCGGGTATGGATTCCGACAGAGCTCCGATAATACTGGCAGGAGCATGTATAGTGCGATCTATCTTCTGTATTCTGGAGGTCAAGGAAATGTTGGTCTCTTCCTTAGGGTTACGTCATGGCTTTCTGAACACGCTTTTCGACGGAGATCTTTTCGTGTAATATGAGGGTTGTAACATGGTCGTTACTTTTCATATCTCAGATGGGAGTGGTGTAACGTGAAACGCGGTATAGCTTTAGGGGTTTTAGTGGGGATTCTGTGTCTGGTAGGGACGGCTTGGGCAGCCTATCCGGAGAAACCGGTGACTGTTATAGTCCCTTCCAACGCCGGAGGGGGAACGGACACTATGGCCAGGCTGGTTGCCAAATTTGCTGAAAAATACCTTGGACAGCCTATGGTCATAGTCAATAAACCCGGTGCCGGAGGCCAGATAGGATTCGAGTCCATCGCAAGGGCCAAGAAGGATGGTTACACAATAGGTTGTATATACACGCCTCACGTGGCTGCTCACGTATCGGCCGGTAGGGCTAAATATACTCTCGATAGCTTTGCTCCCATAGCCAACGTGGTTACCGATCCCGGAGTCTTGGTGGTCAAGGCCGACAGTCCCTTCAATACGGTGGAGGAGTTAATAGCTTTCGCCAAGGAGAATCCGGGAAAACTCAACGGTTCCACCTCGGGCCCTGGAGGCGACGATGACTTTGCCCTTCGACAGTTGGAGAAGGCCGCCGGAATATCCATAAACGCCGTCCCCTCTAAGGGCTCTTCCGGTCAGAAGGCTGCGGTTATGGGCGGACATGTCGATCTGGCTTTCATGAACGCCTCTCAGGTCGAAGCCCAGGTCGATTCCGGAGAGCTTCGATTGCTTGGGATAATGACGGTGAAAAGACGCTCTTATCTTCCCGAATTACCGACGTTTAAAGAGATGGGCTACGAGGTGTACTCCGATTCCTCCAGGGGGTTCGCCGCTCCGGCGGGCGTTCCCGAGGATGTCATGGCTAAACTCATGGAGGTTTTCGACAAGGTGCTCAACGACCCTGAGTTCATCTCTGCATCTCAAGGTCAGCTTTTGCTGGACATATTGAACGCAGACGAATATACGATATATCTCAAGAGCCTCCAGAACACCACCGACGAAGCTTTCAAGGTGGCTCCCTGGTAGGGCCTTGGGTTAGGACATGAATAGAAAATTCTTAAATATTCTCTGTGCCGCCGCCGGGTTAGTCCTGGCGGCAGCCATGTTTTTTTCTGCCGGTACTTTCCCGGACAGGGCGGAGGCAGCCACGAGATATGTCGTTTTTCTCTCCGGCCTACTGGCCTGTCTTTCCCTGGCGCTGATGGCTCAGTTTGCGTTTAAGGACAGCGATGGAGAGACGATACGGTGGGTGGTGAACAGAAGGACCTTTCTCTTTACTGTCGTGGCATCCGTACTGTTCGTCCTCCTGCTGAATTTAGTCGGCTTTTTCCCGGCCAGTGGATTTTATATGTTCGTTCTAGGGTGGATCTTGGGATTTAGAGATAAGACGTGGCTTTTGATCGGCACGTTGGGATTACTTGGATTCGTCTACATCGTTTTCGTCCGATTCCTGGCTGTGCCTGTTCCATCTGGATTCTGGGGGGCTTGATCCATGATCGATATGCTTTTGTCAGCGGCTTCCTCTTTAGCTCGTCCCGAGGTGCTTCTCTCTGTATTGGGAGGAACAGCCGGTGGAATGGTTATAGGTGCCATACCTGGCCTGACCGCGACCATGGCGGTGGCTCTCCTGATCCCGGTCACGTTCGGCATGGACCCGGTGGTGGGGCTTGCCATGATGGGTGGCGTATACAGCGGAGGGATGTACGGAGGGGCCATATCGTCGATCCTTTTATCCACCCCTGGCACTCCCGCTGCGGCAGCGACGGCTTTCGACGGTTATCCCATGACCAGACAGGGTAAGGGAGGAGTCGCTATCGCGGTCGCAACGATAGGAAGCTTCTGGGGTGGAATCATCTCTACCTTCGCTCTGTTGTCGCTTGCTCCTGTTTTGGCCAATTTTGCTCTGAGGTTCGGTCCTCCCGAATACTTTCTTCTATCCCTTTTGGGCTTGGCCAGCATAGTTACACTGACCTCGGGGAATCTACTCAAAGGGCTGATATCTGGTGTCATAGGCTTGATAATAGCCTCCATCGGAATGGACCCGATAGATGGATTTATACGTTTCACCGGAGGCATCGTAGACCTCTTCGAGGGAGTTTCCTTTATGCCCGCTCTGATAGGGTTGTTTTCCGTTAGCCAGGTGCTGGAGTTGACCGCGGAGAGCCATATAGTCCAGGAGCTCGGTGCCGATCCGGAGTCCTTGAAGAGATCCTCCATCCCTAAGGGGTTGGCTAGTACCATCGCCAGAGGAGGCTTTATCGGCACGGTGGTCGGAATTCTCCCTGGAGCTGGAGCCACTATAGCGTCCTTCATCTCCTATAACTTCGCCAAGCAGGTATCTAAAAATCCCGGTTCCTTCGGGAAGGGAAATCCCGAAGGGGTGGCCGCTGCGGAAAGCGCCAACAACGGTTGTGTTGGAGGTTCTCTCGTTCCCTTGCTTACCTTGGGGATTCCCGGAAACTCCGTTGCAGCTGCCTTGATGGGGGGGCTGATGATACAGGGGCTTATCCCTGGCCCGGAGCTCTTCACCCGCTTTGGCACTGTGACCTACGCGTTTATACTGTCTCTTTTCCTTGCCAATATCTGTTTTCTCGTCTTGGGGCTTTATTTTGCGCCCTTCTTCGCAAGGGTAGCGACGGTGCCGAACTCCATCCTCATTCCGTCTATCACGATACTGTCTGTTATCGGAAGTTACGCTATAAATAACAGTATATTCGACGTGTGGTTGATGTTGGGGTTTGGAATCGGAGGGTATTTTCTTCACAGAGCAGGGTTTTCCCTGGGAGCAGTGGTGTTAGGCCTGATCCTGGGGCCGATCGCCGAGCTGGGATTCGGGCAATCTCTGATAATATCCCACGGTTCACCGATGATTTTTTTCGAAAGGCCTATCTGTCTGGTTCTATGGGGCTTGATCTTGCTTTTGCTTCTTCCCGCTTTTAAGAAGAAAAAGAAGGATGTTCCTGTGTAAATATTCAAGGAGGTGTTTTCTCGGTGGCTTCCCCTTTTTTCTCATGGGCTCAGATAGCAGGAGGGCTCGCTCTCTTCCTGATGGGTGTCACCGCGACCTCCGATGGCTTTCGTCGCTTTATGGGGCGTTCCGCCAGGCAGAGAATGGCAGAGGTCACGGATAAAAAACCGATGGCTTTCGTCTTTGGTCTTATCCTCTCAGCCGTCACCCAGAGCAGCTCCGTAGCAACGTCTTTCGCGGTTGGCTTGGTCGACGTGGGAATGCTTTCCCTGTCAGGTTCGTTGGTCGTTATGATCGGAGCAAGCGTAGGAGGAACGTTCGTAACGTTGCTTCTTGGTCTGCCCGTCGTGCAGTTAGCGCCGGGAGTTTTGGCTATATCCCATTTTTCCGTCGATCTCCTTAAGGGGAAGGGACGGAACGGGGCTCTGGTAATCAGAGGGATTTCCTTGGTGTTGACGGGTATGTTCGTCATAAAAACCGGGGTCTCTCCTCTCATGGAGGATCCCGGCTTTGCCGAAATATTGTTGGCTTTGAGCGCCCGACCGTTGATAATGGGGTTCGTGGCCGTAACGGCGGCGGCGGTGCTGCAAAGCAGCGCCGCCGTTATGGCATTGGCAATAGCCTTGGTGGGGGCCGGTTCGTTGCCTCTTGAGGCTGTATATCCCATCGTTTTGGGATCTCACGTCGGATCGTCGGCTATGGTCTTGATGGCCAGCCTGTCAGGTAAAAGGAACGCTCGTTTGCTGGGGATAGGGTCGGCCTTGTACAAGGTAATAGGCATCGCTTTGGTTCTTCCCTTTTCGCCTCTCGTGCCCGGGTTTCTTTCAAAGCTGTCCTTCCTCTCCCCGGAGCTCCGTTGCGTAGTGCTTCAATTTGCCGTGGTCTGGTACAACGCTTTGGTCGTTCTTCCCTTTACTCCCATCTTAGACAGGCTTTTGCGGGCTTGTTTCGTATCCGACAGTCAGCCAATAGAGGAACCGGCCTACCTGGACAACAAACTGGTGGAGTTTCCCGCATTGGCCTTGCCTCTTTTGGACAAAGAGTTGACCAGGTTGGCGGGTTTTTTGGAAGTGGAGACCAAGTTGCTTCTCTTCCCCGGAGGAACCCTGGAGGATATAGGGAAGCTGAGGGAGGGGACCGACGAGCTCTGGGACGTCGTTGCCGATTATTTCGAGTCCATGGAGATATCTCCTAAGGACGGTAAAAACGAAGCCTATGCGAGAGTGGCCTACGCACTGGGGGCCATCAAGGGAATTAAAGAGTCCATAAACGACTGGCTTTATCCTTTGATCGTCACGGAGGGCAAAAAAAAGCGATTTCCCTCCGTGTCGGCCGATATGGGCTATGAATACGAAAGCGTTCTTTTCGAGTTGCTAAGGTCTGCTATGGGATCTTTCGCCTTGGGGGATCTCGGGTTGGCTAAAGACGTCGATCGTTGGTACGAGAGATTGAAGGAAATAGACGAGCTTATACGTAGGGACATATTTCGTAGAGGGGACTACGGAAGAAAGGGGGGACTGGAGCTTCTTGCACGAGGAACCCAGCTTGCTAAAGCCTGTATGGAGATGACCAGAGGAGAGAAGATGGCTTTTGAGATGGGGCGCGTAAGCGATGGGAGGGGTCCCAATGTTGAAATGGTTCGCGAGTATGATGAACAAAAGTCTCAGTGATGGGGGCAGGCGAGATGTCTCCTACGGAGACGACAGAGAGAGGATACTTTCATTGGTCCGTTTGATGGGAGATGAGGTCTGCATCGCTCTATCGGATTCAGTGATATCCCTTAAAGAGGGTAACGTCGAGCTTGCTCGAAAAGTAATAGATAGAGACGACCTGATCGACGGAATGGAGACCGACGTAAACAGGGAATGCCTCGCATCGATCGCAATAAGAAAACCAGTGAGGGAGGATCTCCGTTTTGTGTTTGCGGTCTTGAAGATAGCCACAGACCTTGAACGCATAGGAGATCAGGCGGTCAACGTAGCGGAGAGGGCTCTCACCGTATCTAAGTATCCGATGTTGAAGCCTCTTGTCGATATTTCCAAGATGACCGAGATATCCATAAATATGGTAAAAAAGGCCCTGAGGTCCTTCTTCGATAGAGATACGGATTTGGCCGTTCACGTGTTCAGGGAAGATAAACAGCTGGACAGAATCGCCGTGGACCTCTCGGAAGAACTGATAGAGATGATGGCGGAAATGGAAAAGGGAGATAAAGACGGAATAACCGTAGCAACCGAACTTCTGCTCACAGCGAGACATCTTGAGAGGGTGGGAGACCACGCCAGCAACGTGTCGGAAAGGGTTTTTTTCATGGTAAGAGGCGAGAGGCTGAAAGAAGTCGTCTTAGGAAAGGTGCCGGAAACGGCCAGGGAGGAATTGCTCACTAAAAACCTGATGGATTTAACCGATAAAAAATAACATTTGGTAGTTGACGACCTAGGTCTCTTGATGTATTATTCCTTCTGCGCCGCTGAGCCGGCCGCCTAGTAAGGCAGCCGTAACGTAGTGAGCGCGAACCTTGACAGCCGAAAATGGGGAAACAGAAAAGCGAAGCCAAGTGAATTTTATGGAGAGTTTGATCCTGGCTCAGGACGAACGCTGGCGGCGTGCTTAACACATGCAAGTGGGACGAAGGTATATATTTGAAGGCTTCGGTCGGACGATATATATACTGAGTCGCGGACGGGTGAGTAATGCGTGAGGACCTGTCCATCAGAGGGGGATAGCCCCGGGAAACCGGGATTAAAACCCCATAA
>NZ_JAKGUE010000005.1:79088-136503 GCF_021568795.1 Dethiosulfovibrio faecalis | reverse complement strand
TTATGTCCCCCTCTTTCTGAGACCTATGATACAGCAGCCTGTTCTTGACCTTAACCTAGCAACTTACTCGGTGGTCCATTTTTCCGGGTCCACTATAAAGCCAACATCGTAGAGATCAGTTGCCAGACTGGATAAAAGAAATGGAAGTTGCAGAAATTGGTTCTGTTAAAATATCTGATTTTGAGAACTTCTATAGCTATACTATTTTTAACGGCAAACAAAAAATAAATAGTAAGTTTTTTATTGATTCTATTGATATTGCAAAAAAATGGCTTGATATGGAAAGAAAACATCCCCAGCTTAGATTAGCAAGGAAGGCTATTTCTGTGGCACCTACTATTAAGGATTCGGGCATGTGCTTAATGCAAATATGGCAGGGAATTGAGTCGTTATTTGAAATTTCACAAGAACTTTCTTTTCGAGTTTCATTGTTATTGTCTCTTCTAGTGGGTGAAGAGCGAAAGGAAGTTTATGATGCTTCAAGGGTTAGCTATACAATTAGGTCTAATGTGGCTCATGGCAGGACCGTTGATGTTACTTTTGAACAATTGCTAAGAGCTTGGCACCTTCTTGTAGAAGGAATGCATGCTATTGTAAGGAGAAATCATTTGCCAAAAGAGAAAGATCTTATGTCCGAGCTATTCTAATATTTGTCAAAGGATTTTGGGCGTTGTCTGTTTCAATTGAGCTAGTGGAAAAAAGGCTTCTAAGCCAAAGCAATCGCCTTTCTTTCTCCTATCTGCCTTTTTCCCCTTGTGTTTGGGGGCGAACTTGTGCCTTGTCGTTTGCTACACTGAAATCCAATGAGATGTTGTAAACACCGGAGGTTACTGGGGCGATACTGCTACATCAAATGAGCCATGAGGTTTCCCGAGGCTGTGGGGGAGGACGTGACCGATGGGAGCGGCTTTTCCCACGAGGGCATAGTCAAGATCCCTGTTCCGGTCTTGAAAGGGTCGGAGGAAAAGCTGAAGGAGCTCCGCGGCATGCTCTATCGGGAGGATTACGACGATCTGACCGTGGTGGACTTTTCCGACGTTGCCCGAGGTTGCAGGACCTACGGAGAGTACGTTGAAAAATCCGCCTCTACGGAGGAGAGCTGTTACGTCTATCTGGGGTTGGCCATCTGCGGCGACGCTAAGAAGGTGAACAGCCTCACCGGTGCCATGCCGTTGTTGAGGTGACCTAAAGGGGCCGAGGCGAAAATTTGCCTCGGCCCCCTGTGTGAGAACTTCCTTTGCTAGAACGCCTTGACCATCCCTCCGTCCAGGAGGATAGTCTGTCCCGTTATGTAGGTGTTGGCCTCGGAGCAGAGGAAGGCGGCCAATCGGCCGTATTCGTCCACTGTTCCATATCTTCCCAGGGGGATGGAGTCGAAGGCCTTGCGTCGGACCTCTTCGACCGACAGCCCCGACCTTTCCGCCCTGATCGAGTCCAGATGCTCTATCCTGGCGGTACCTATCCTTCCCGGACCTATGACGTTGACCAGAATGCCGTCCTTTCCGAGCTCTTGGGACAGGGATTTCGTCAGCCCCATGACCCCGGTCCTGAAGGTGTTGGACAGTATCAGGTTGTCCAGGACCGATTTTACCGAGGACGAAGTGGAGTTCACGATCCTGCCGCCTCCGTTGCCCCTCATGGACGGAAGGACCGCCCTGACGGTACGGATATAGGACAAAAGCGTGAGCTCGAAGGCTTTTTGCCAGGCCGTGTCCTCGAAGTCGTCGAAGGTACCGGCAGGAGGCCCTCCGGTGTTGTTCACCAGGGCGTAGACAGGCCCTAGTTTTTTCACGGTGGCGTCCACCAGGCCCTTTATGTCCTCCGCCGCGGTGATATCTCCGACGAAGAAGGACGGCCTGTTGCCGGTCTCCTTCTCTATATCCCTTTGAGCTTCTGCCAGCTTTTCCTCCGACGGGCTGAACAGCATCACCTTGGCTCCCTCTCTGGCGAGCTCGGTGGCTATACCCTTGCCGAGACCTCCGCTGGAGGCCATCACTATGGCTGTCTTATCTCTCAGTCCAAGATCCAAAATCGATCCCTCCTTTTACGGTGCTTTATCGTGGTGCACGATAAAAACATACCATATAAGTAGGAATAAGTGAAGGGCTCTATCCCTCCAAAATGGACATGACTATCATATCGAGGTAACGTCCGTCCCTGAAGATTGCCTCTCTCATCCTGCCTTCCTCCACGAAACCGCATTTTTCGTAGCATTTTATGGCTGACAGGTTGTCCTCCCTTACCAGCAGGTCCATTCTGTGCAGATTCATGAAACGAAAGCCGTAATCGACCAGGGTGTTCAGGGCCTCCGATCCGTAGCCCTTTCCCCTGTTGCCGGGGGAGCCTACGACGAGCCCTATCCTCGCCGAACGGTTTTTCCAGTCTATTACGTGGAAGTCTATCTGACCTATATAGGCAAGGGTCTTCCTGTCGGCTATCACGAAATGGGCCTCTCTGTCGGTCTCCTTCTCGGTGAGGGTCTTTATCCATGTCTCTATCTGAGGCTCGGTGCGGGGAAGCAGAAAACGGTCCGACAGGGTTCCGACCACCTCCGGATCGTTCACCCACGCTATGATGGACTCCTTGTCCGTCAGCCTAAACTCTCTCAGTACGATTCTTTCACCCTCTATGTGGGGCATGTCTTCCACCTCCTATTGTCGTTGAATTTATATCGGATGCACAGGAGCGTAGCTGTAGGACTGGTCTTTTAGCCTATTCCGTCTATAATGAACTCGATTTTTTATGAAATGAGATGGTGCCATGAATTATAAAACTTCAAAAACTTCTATGGGCTGTGCCGAGGTGGACATCACCCCCAAGAACCCGGTGACAATGGTGGGGTTCGACAGGTCGGATCAGACCTCCGTAGGGGTGTTGGACGGCCTGGCCGCTCAGGTGTTCCTATGGGAGAAGGACGGCGAGCGTCTTTGCCTTATCTCGGTGGACAGCATAGGGCTCACGGTGGAGATAACGACCTGGCTCAGGTCGGAGCTGTCCCAATCGTCGGGGATACCGGCCGAGAGGATAATGGTCTGTTTCACCCATACCCATTCGGCTCCCGACGGCCTTTTCGAGAGGGAATATGTCGATTTTCTCCTGTCGAGCCTGACCGACGGAGTGTCACGAGCCGTCGCGGACCTGTCTCCCGTTCATGCCGGATGGGGAGTGGCCTACGGCGATATAGGCCTGAACCGCCGTGGAGATGCCGAATGTCTCGACAGGCGGGTAGGGGTGCTGAAGGTGGTGGACGAATCCTCCGGAGATGTAAAGGCCCTTTTGCTCAGGTGTACCGCCCACGCCAACGTGCTGGTCGGAGACAATCGAAAGATCTCCTCGGACTACGTGGGCTTCGCCAGGGAGAGGCTAAAGAAACGTTACGGCTGCCCTGTGATGATCACTCAGGGTGCCTCCGGCGACGTGAGACCCCGTTTCCGTAATTCCATGGGGGAGCGGTTGGAGATATATTCCAGAGAGGCGGAGTCCCTCGGTGAGGATATTCTGAAGGGGCTTGAAGAAGAGAACGTAGAGGCTTTGGAAAAGATGGCCGACGAGATAGAGCGGGCCGTGGGTGACGTGATGTCCGGGATAGTGGTCCGTCCCGTTTCCAGGCTGAGGATGTTGTCGGAGATGAAGGATTTTAGATTCGAGATCCCCTCGAAAGTCCGTGCCGAGGATATCGCCAAAGAGGCTCTGGATATCTGCGGAATAGACGGATCCTCCTGGCTGGCGGAGGTCGCCGGGCTGAGAGAGGCCGGAATGACCGAGGGTAGGGTGAACATGGAGATTCAGTATTTTCTTCTGGACGAAGGCTGTATCTGCGGTGTTCCGGAGGAGGCCATGTGCGGGATAGCCTTGGATATAGCCGAGAGGGCGGGCAGCGAACTGGTCTTCTTCGGAGGCTACACCAACGGGTGCAGGGGATACCTGCCCACCGCGGCGGAGTTCGACAGAGGCGGTTTCGAGGTGCTGTGGTCGTACCTTCTGTTCTTCCGCTGTCACCGCAGGGTCATGCCCTTGGTGAGGGAGAGCGCCGACGAGCTGGTCTCCACCGTGAGCGACAGACTTATGGTGGTCTATAGCTAAAAATGGTGTACCGTTTTGACTCCAAATAGTGGTATGTCTACACATGTTCGTGTGGGAAGGTCCAATTACCTTGTATAGTAGCGATAGATGCATGTTTTGTGTTGTCTTATCGATAGACGTTGACTCTTCAGGCAGACCCTATGTCCTTAGAGAGTGTCTTAGACAGCGCCGTAAGGGACAGAAGCGTGGTTGGCCTTTTTCTTTTCTTTTTCTGGAGCATGGAAAGGGACTCGCTTGGAAGGGGCAAGAGGAAGGAGTAAACGAGGATCAGGGGGATTTCAACCTCGACGTTGAGACGAACAGATCTCAAAGTTTCAAGATGTTTCGGGATGGTATAAGACAATTTACGCAAAAAGCAGAAAGGCATGCGACCGACGATTAGGCCTGTCGCATGCCTTTATCGCTTTAGTCGAACTGTTCGTCAAGCCAGTCCAGGGCTACCGCCCATGACAGGGGCATGTTGTCCAGCTGGCAGTGGATGTTGGCTCCGCTTTTTTCCTCGAATATGTGGAGGCTTCCCTTTTGGGCCAGTTTCTCGAACCGTTTCGCCTGGCTCAGCGGTACCGTTCCCTCTTTTTCCCCCACCATTCCCAGGGCCGGAAATTCCATGGCTTCGATACGATCCTCGTCGACATGAAACGCCTGCATGGCCTCCAGTGTGGTTTTTACGGATGGCTTGCCGTAGCGGATGCACAGGTTCAGGAGGGAAAAACGATATTTGGGAGGAAGTTCTTCCTTTGGCAGTTTCAGGATTTCCTCCACCGTCAGGTCCTGTTTCTCGAACATCTCCACGAACTTGGGGCCTACTGCGGCGAAAAAGTACTCCCGAGCGTCTATTATAGGGGAGTTTACTATAAGGGCTTTCAGCCTACTTTCCCCGACCGCTCCGGACAGGGCGAAATAGCCTCCGAAGCTGGCCCCGTAAAGGGCGATCTTTTCAGGGTCTATCTCAGGTCTGGACAGGGCGAAATCCACCACCGCCCTGAGAGCTGGGGAGGTGTCTGGAACGAAGGTAGACTCTTTGTCGAATCGACGTTTCCCCACCTGTCCCGGGCCCTCGAAGAGAAGGACGTTGTATCCTCTTCTGAGGGCGGCTTCTCCCACGGCGAAGTACATTTCCTCCGCCGTACCGTCGAAACCGCTTTGGGCTATCAGGGTTTTTCTCGGCGTATCGTTCGAAGGAGACGATATGAAATATCCCGGAAGAGAGTCCTCTCCAAAAGGTATGTACAGTTCCTCTATTTCCCAGGGAGATAGTTTCATCCCATCGATGAAAGCTTTTCGACATTTCATTCCCCACTTTGCGGTTTCGGGAGAGGTCGGATCGCCATAGTATTCCGCCGCACGATAATAGGACGCTGCTCTCAGAAGGCTTTCCCCTGCGCTTATTTCGTGGCCCCTTTTCAGGCGAGTCCTTCCGTCCGTCTCGACCCTTTCTGCGAGGGAAAGAAAGGCAGCTGACCAGGAAGCTGGGTCACCCTCCTCTATATCTTTGGCCGCCAGAAGAATCTCTCCGGGAGAACCTCCTCCTGTCGCGTCGGCTCCGAGACTTCTAAGAAGCTGAAAATCCATCTCGGTGTCTTGAAAATACGAGAGGAGAATCTCTCCCCTGGATAGTCCCTTCGGTATAGTCCCGTTTTCCGATCCCTCCGTCAGAGACGGTGCTATCGATAAGAAGAAAAGTGACAGTATCGCTAGAGCATATCTCATTGTGGCTCCTCCTTTTTCAGTTGAGTTTCAAGTAAAAACTTCCCCCGAAAAAACAGGGGAAGTTTTCGCTAAACGTCAAACTTTCTTATTTTCATCCTTTAAAAGAGATACCTCTGCTTCCCTGGACCTTGAAATAGGCGGATTGTCCGAACGATTGAAATAGCCATCCTGCGTTGACTTTAGCTATAACGTCTATCTCGGGATCGGGGTTTGCCACCGAAGAGGCGTTTATAACGTTTGATACCTGGGCGTTTATGTTGAGATTCATGCCCCATATTGCATAGGAGTTTTCCACGTCCAGTTGGACGTTCGGAAGATATTGTCCCCCGAAATTGGGGTTGGTCGCTGCATAGGAGGCTACGCCCTTCATCTTCGCATCTATCAGGACCCACGACTTGATCCAAGCGTCGGTGACCTTGTACTCTATGGTCCCTGTTTTGTTCGTCTTGGCGTATTCGTAGTCCAGTCCCGAGGTGTCCTTTCTCAGGACGGAGGTAAAGGCCCCGTCCGCCGAAAGCTGGGGTTTGCCGTCCTTTATGACGTCCCATCCGAACTTCACTACCTCCAAACCCAACTTTGCTATCTTTACCGGATCGATCTTATCTTCTCCGTTTTTAGCGTTGTTGGATTTGTTCTTCAGATAGCTCAAAAACGAGTCGAAGGGGTCGGCCAGCTCTGTTTCTTGGTCCATGTACCAGTCGACATAGGAGCTGTAAAGTCCCGATTGTCCCGTGCCAAGTTCCACAAGCTTCGAACAAAAGGAGGAGTAGGTCGCGAATGTCTCCTTGACATCGGTGAAATAGGTACCCAGTTCTATACCTGTAAGATCGCAGAACGACTCTATTTCGTTGAAGACGTCCTTTCCGTCCAGCTCTTCCAGTTGAGACGAATAAACCTTCACGATGTCGTCCAACTCGCTTACGGAATCGCCTGTAGCCTTGAGGAAGCGGAAGAACTGATCCATAGGCATGTTGTACTCGGTCAAGAAGTCGAGAAACTCTTGAGCGTTAACTCCTTCATCGTCCTTTCCATCGTAAAAAGGATCCCAGCTGTCTTTAAGGAATGTTTCCACGTCGTTTTCCGTGGTGAAGGAGGTGTTGGACGATGCCTTCAGTTTCCCGGAGGTCTCGTCGAGATATTTTTCCTCAGTCACGAACAAGGCCACTGCGGGAGGCAGGCTGGCGCTTGTCTCGATATTATGAGCCTCGTACCTAGTGCTCATAAGGATGGTCTCCTCTCCGTTATCGTTAAAGGACAGAGTTCCCTCATATTCCGATCCCGGTTCGATCTCCTTGGGAGTTGTGGGAAGAGAGCTTCCTCCTCCACATCCTCCGGTTCCGAATAACGCCGTCGTCAGAAGTGCCAAGATGCAGATTAAAATTAAGTTTTGTTTTAGCTTCAATCTAAAGCCTCCTCTCACAAAGTAGATCATTTTGTTATTTTGCCTGTTTTGGAATGTGTAGATCATAGCATATTTACCATGTCGATGTACCAAGATAAAAAGACTTTTACCGTAAAAGATACTTAGAGGGTCTATAAAAACATTAGGTCTTCGCAAGAGCCTGTGTTTATATACGAAAAGGCGGCTCGAACCGTATATGATTCGAGCCGCCTTATTTAGAAATCTAAACGGCCTGCCTCTGTCGCACTATCTCCACCCCTCTGGCGGCGGCGGTCTGATACAGTCGGTTTATGCCGTTTACGTATGCCTTTATGCTGGCCTCTATCACGTCGGTGCTGACTCCCCGTCCCTGGACCTCCATGTCGTCGTGCCGCAGGGTGACTCTGGCCTCTCCCAGGGCGTCCGATTTCTCGCTTGCCGATATTATCCTGTAGGCCGCCAGCTCCGGCTCTATTCCCACGATCCTCCTTATCGCCGCGTAGGAGGCGTCGACAGGGCCGTTGCCCGTGGCGGCGTCTTGAATCTCGTTTTTGCCCTCGATCAGAGATATGGCTGCGGTCGCCCTTCCTCTGCCGGAGTGGACGGCGAAATCCTTGACGGAGAACTTTCTGTCCGGGCAGATCGAGAGGATCTCGTCCACAACAAGGGCCTCCATGTCGCTTTTCGTCACCATCTCCTTCTTGTCGCAGAGTTCCTTGAAGAGGGAGAAGGCCCTCTTGAGCTCCTGGTCGGTGAGGGAGTATCCCATCGATTCGAGCTCTTTGGCGAAGGCGTGGTGACCAGAGTGCTTCCCCATGACGAGCTTGGTCTCCGGAGCCCCAACGTCCTTGGGATGCATTATCTCGTAGGTCTCCCTCTTGCAGAGGACTCCGTGCTGGTGTATCCCCGCTTCGTGGGCGAAGGCGTTGTCTCCCACTATGGCCTTGTTGGGCGGAAGATGGACCCCGGTGAGCCGGGAGACCATTCGGCTGGTGTCGTAGAGCCTGGTGGTATCTATCGCGGTGTCCACCGAGAAAACGTCCCGGCGGACCTTGAGGGCCATGACTATCTCCTCCAGAGACGCGTTGCCCGCCCTCTCTCCTATGCCGTTGACGGTGCATTCCACCTGTCTGGCTCCTCGTCTTACCGCCTCCACCGAGTTCGCCACAGCCAGCCCAAGATCGTTATGGACGTGGACGGACCATATGGCCTTTTCCGATCCCTCGGTGCCCTCCATTATGCGGGAGAGGAAGTCGCCGAACTCTCCCGGGGTGGCGTAGCCCACCGTGTCCGGGACGTTTATCGTCGTGGCTCCCGCGGCTATGGCTGCGGTGAAGACCTCCATGAGAAACTCCGGATCGGATCGACTGGCGTCCTCGGCGGAGAACTCCACGTCCTTGACCAAAGAGGCGGCCAGGGAAACCGCGTCGGTCGTCCTTTTAACGACCTCTTCGGGAGACATCTTGAGCTTGTGCTCCATGTGGATGGGACTGGTGGCGATAAAGGTGTGTATTCTGCTTCTAGATGCTTCCCTGACGGCCTCGGCGGCTCTTCTTATGTCCCCTTCGTTTGCCCTGGCCAATCCGGCTATGATCGGACCGTCTATCTCGGAGGCGATGGATCTCACCGAGTCGAAATCGCCCTGTGAGGAAGCAGGAAAGCCCGCCTCTATGACGTCCACCCCTAGGGCTGCGAGCTGTCTGGCTATCTGAAGTTTCTCCGTTCCGTTGAGGTTTATGCCCGCCGCCTGTTCTCCGTCTCTCAAGGTGGTGTCGAAGATGCGAACCGTGTCTTTCATGTCAAGGAGTCTCCTCTCCGATTCTCTCTATTATCTCGGCGACCCTGTCTCCGACCGCCTCTGTGCCTGCCTGGCCTCCCATCTCTCTGGGAAGGTCGTCTCCGTCGTTTTCGCTAAGGAAGGTCTCCACCGCTCGGTCTATCGTCTTGGCGGCCCGGTGTTCTCCCAGGGAGTCGAGCATCAGTCCCGCCGATAGGATGGCGGCCAGAGGGTTGGCCCTGTCCGTTCCGGCAATGTCCGGGGCCGAGCCGTGTATGGGCTCGAACATCCCCAGCCCGTCTCCCAGGTTGCCTCCCGCCGCCACTCCAAGCCCTCCGGTTATTCCGGCGAAGAGGTCGCTGACTATGTCGCCGAACAGGTTGGGGCAGAGCACGGTGCCGAAATCCCAAGGGCTTCTGACTGCGTGGTAGCACATGGCGTCCACGTTCATCGTCTCCATCGGCATTCCCTGAGCCTTGGCCTCGTCGGCGGCTATCTCCTCCCAGAAGCCGTAAAGCTGGGGCATAGCGTTTGCCTTGGTTGCCAGAAGTATCGAATCGTCTCCTCGTCCTTTGGCGAAGCGGCAGGCCGTGGCGGTTATCCTTCTGATAGCCGGTTCTGTGGCTATTCCCATCTGCATGGCCATCCTGTGTCCAGTCTCCAGCTTTACGTTGCCAGTCAGGTCGTAGAGCCCTCTTTTCGCCTCTATGGCCTCGTCGATGCTTCCGTCTCCGGTGGCTCCGAGCCCCATGTAGAGGTCCTCGGTGTTCTCCCGGACCACCAGCATGTCTATCGAATGGCCGTCCGCTCCCGCTATCGGAACCGGTACCTTGGGAAAGGCTCTGGCGGGACGGAGGTTCACGTACATGTCGAAGCCGAATCGCAGCGTCAGAAGGATGCCTCTTTCCAGTATCCCCGGCTTGACCTTTGGATCCCCTATGGCTCCCAGATATATGGAGTCGCACTCCGAAAGCCTCTCCACTGCGTCGTCCGGAAGGATCTCACCGGTGGAGAGGTAGTGGGACGCTCCCCATGGAAAGGTCCTCCATTCCAGATCCGTCCCCGTCTTGGCCGTGGCGGCGTCCGCCGCCTTTCGTCCCTGCCTGATTACCTCCGGACCTATTCCGTCTCCTGCGATCTGGGCTATTATCTTAACTGTCATGGCCCTATCTCCCCGCTCCGGACGCCACGAAGGGCACCAGTCCGCCGGCGGCGATTATTCCACGGAGATATTCGGGAAATGCCGGTACGGTCCAGCTTTCCCCGGTCGTCTCGTCCGAGATGACTCCGACCTCCATGTCCGCCGTCACCTCGTCGCCCTGGGATATTCTCTCTGCCGCCTCGGGGCAGACGAAGATGGGCAGCCCCACGTTTATGGAGTTGCGGAAGAAGATCCTGGCGAAGGATTTAGCTATGACGCAGGAGATCCCCGCTCCCTTTATGGCGATGGGGGCGTGTTCTCTGCTGGATCCGCAGCCGAAGTTCTCTCCTCCGATAATGATGTCCCCCTGGGATATCTTTTTAGCGAAATCGGGGTCGCCGTCCTCCATGCAGTGGGCGCCAAGCGTCTCAGGATCGGCCGTGACCAGATATCTGGCCGGTATTATTACATCTGTGTCCACGTGGTCTCCGAATTTCCAGGCTTTTCCTCTCATGGCTATGCCTCCTCCTGCGCCGGATCGGCGATGTGTCCCTTGACGGCGCTCCAGGCCGCCGTCACAGGGCTGGCCAGATATACCTCGCTCTTCGGGTGTCCCATTCTGCCGACGAAGTTTCTGTTGCTGGTGGACACGCATCTCTCGCCTTCCGCCAGTATCCCCATGTGTCCTCCCAGGCATGGGCCGCACGTCGGAGTGCAGACCGCCGCCCCTGCCTCGGTGAAGGTCCGGATGTAGCCTTTCTCCAGACAGGCGTTATATACCTCGTAGGACGCCGGTATGACTATGCACCGGACCGACGGATGGACCTTCTTCCCCTCGAGCACCGATGCCGCCGCCGCCATGTCCTCCAGCCTTCCGTTGGTGCAGGATCCGATGAAGACCTGCTGTATCTCGGTGTCTCCGAAGGTGGATGCTGGCCTTACGTTGTCCGGAGAGTGGGGCGCCGCCACCAGCGGCGTGAGCTTGTCCACGTCGATCTCCACCCGTTTGGCGTATTCGCATCCCTCGTCGGGATATCTGGCGGTGAAGGGGCGTGAGGCTCTAGCCTCTGCGTAGGCCAGGGTGGTCTCGTCCGGGACGAAGAGCCCGGCCTTGCCTCCTGCTTCGACCGCCATGTTTGCCACGGTGAATCGGTGGTCCATCGACATGGAGGCCAAGGCATCCCCTCCGAACTCGAGGGCCATGTATCTGGCTCCCTGTACCGATATCTCGCGCAGGACCGCCAATATGAGGTCCTTTCCCGTGATGTGTCTGGATATGGAGCCCCGGAAATCTATGCGTACCGTCGGAGGGACCATGAGCCAGGTCTCGCCTGTGGCCCAGGCTCCGGCCAGGTCGGTGGAACCCATCCCCGTGGAGAAGGCTCCCATGGCGCCGCCGGTGCAGGTGTGGCTGTCGGCGCCCAGAACGATGTCGCCAGGGAGTATGTAGCCTTTTTCGGGAAGCATGGCGTGCTCGATGCCGGCCCGTCCAACCTCCCAGTAGAGCATTTCCTGCTCCGAGGCGAATATACGGGATTTTTTTGCCTGCTCCGCCGAGGCTATGTCCTTGTTGGGGGTGAAGTGGTCCGGAACTATGGCGCATCGCTTCCGATCGAATACCCGGTTTCTTCCCATGGCCGCCATGGCGTCTATGGCGGGAGGAGCGGTGATGTCGTTTACGAAGGCGAAGTCCACCGATACCCGGCAGATGGCTCCCTCTTTGACGGGATCCGTGGTGTGGCTGGCTATTATCTGAGATGCGAGGGTTCTCTTCATGTTGTCCTCCTTGCGTTTTTGTGCGCACGGTCTTGGGAGGACCCGAGAGAAATGAAAAGGGCCGATCCGCAAGACTGTGCGAAATCGGCCCTTGGAAGGTCGTTATCGATAGACGAGGTAAACGCTACCGACGACTCCGGAGGGAGACTCCGCGGTCGATGGTTAGCGATAGGGCGAGGCTATTGACGATTACGTTTATATTCATCTCGCGGTTCTCCTTTCAGAGTTCGGTAAGTTGAGGAGGATTCTAGGGCATGCAGGGGGAGATGTCAAGGATGAGAAAATGGATTCGTCTGAATCGTCTTATCTCAAGGATTCTATCTCAGAGAGCCAGGCATTGAAAACCGGGCATTTCTTACGCATCTTGGGAATCCCTATCTCTTTCGCTATCGCTATTCCCATGGTCGTTTTCTGGAACCTGGAGCTTAGTTTTTTTAGTCTTTTAGACGGAGCGGTATCCGGTGAGTTATTCACTCTTTCTGGTTCCTTGCATTGTCCTATGATTTTATCGATCTTTTTTAAGGGAACGTCAAGGTGTCTCGAGAGAACCTCCGTGTCGCTGAAAAGCAGAGCCTCGAACTCATGTATAGATACGTAAGGGATAAATCGTCTATCTGAGTCTAAGTCGGGGAAACTTTCACCGATTTCCCGTTTAGTGGCGTCGTTTAGGGTTTTCGCTTGTATCGAAGGTGTTGTCTGTCCCACCGCCTTATCGACACCGGGCCATTTTTTGTCTATACCGTAGAAATCTATGAAGGTAGTTAAAAACGTATCTTTTCGTTGTTTCAGTTGATGACTAATGTCCCTTTTTACTCTGGCAAATTTAACATCTCCTCCCTTTTGTCCTGGCTTAGATGCCATGATAGGGGTTATGAAGATGTTCTTTGTGTAGAGATACTCTCCTAAAATATAATTTATGAAGGCCTGTTCCGTCTGTCCTTCCACAATAGCGACTACTTCGATGTAGTCATTCATGGCGAGGTCCTCCGGGGATGACGTTTTTGTCCCACAGCTCTCCTACCGAGTAATCATCCAGCCAGGTGGCATATTCCGCCCTCTGTAGACGTTTGAAATCGGACGAGCCGTCTTTCCTGTTGACTACTACGATATCTTCCAGCTCGAAGTGATCTATGAATTTTGGCGATTGTGTCGCTACGATCAACTGCGTTCTGTCCGACGCATTTTGAACTAGTTCCGCCAGTATAGCTATGGCGAAAGGGTGAAGCCCTAGTTCTGGTTCGTCTATTATGATCGTGGATGGGGGGGCCGGTTGAAGAAGCGCCGTTGCGAGACAGACGAACCGTATTGAACCGTCGGAAAGATGGTACGGTTGCATGGGGTAGTCCGATCCTTTTTGAGTCCATGAAAGATTGACCTTCTCCCTTTCGCCGAATAACGATGGCTCAAGGATGAAATCATCGAGAAAGGGTGTAACCAGACGCACTGCGTCCAGGATTTCCCGGTATTCCTGTACGTGTTCGTTCTTGAGCCTAAGGAGATATGGTGCGATGTTTGATCCGTCGAAGCGTAGATTTTTGTCGTCCTGGACGATTTCGTAGTGCCTCATACCTGCCGTTGAGCCGGTATCGTGGAAATGATATATCTGCCAGGATGAAATAGCGTCGTAGACAGGGCTGCTGTACTCTGAATCTTTGATTTTGCTCTTTGCTTCTTTCACTAACAAGGATTCGTTTTCTCTTCTTTCTCCCGTTAGTTTCCACCAACCGCTAGAGCTGTTGTCATAGTATCGAGCCTCTTCGGTTAATATGCAATCTTCTGCCGGGCCGGGAGTTATGCTGAAACGATAGCCTCGTTGGCCGAAATAAGCTTCGAACTCCATTTTATGGGTGGTCTTGCGACCGTTAAAGAGCAGATCACTGATTCCTCCAGACATACGGACGTAATAGTTCAGGTTGCCATCTATGAGGTTTCTAAGCAGTCGGAAAAAGTCTATCAGGTTGCTTTTTCCAGCCCCGTTGCCACCGATAAAAACGTTTAGGTTTCTAAGTTCAAAATTGTCGAGGGACTGAATCGACTTAAAACCTCTTATAGTCAGTTTATCCAGAGAGTTTTTCATTGTAGATGCCTCCTGATGGATTTTCTCCTACCGTTAGGTAGGATGGTAGCATAAAGGGTGTCGAAGTGGAACTTTCGCTTAGTTCCTGACAATCCAAGGTTAGGAGGACTCACGGTATGGGCGTAGATGAGACCGAAGATCTCGTAACATTAAGCCGATAATCCGAAAGACGAGGACGATTTGATGACGTTGGTGGATGGGTATCTCGACAACTCTCCTGCGGATAAACGGTAGTAGTCCTCTTGTGACTAAAAGACAGTCGGCTTTCCAAGAAAGCCGACTGTCTCGTACGATAACCTAAACGAGGTGATCGATTATTTATCCTGCACCACCAGTTTCAGCACGTCCGGTCGGGAGTAGTGGCCGCAGGGGTCGAACTCCATTCGGCTGGCGGGCACCTTCTGCATGTCCAGCTCGGCGAATATGATTGTTTCCTCGTCCCATATGGTCTCAGTCACGGCGTGACCGTAGGGATCTATGACGCAGCTTCCGCCACGGCAGACCGTCTCCGGCAGTTTGGCTATCTCGTCGGAACAGTTCAGGTCCTTGGGGTACGTGTCCTTTGTGAAGTACATGTCGCAGTTGACGAAGTAGCACCGTCCCTCTATGGCGATGTGGCGGATGGTGGACTGCCATTCCTCGTTGTCGTTGGTGTTGGGAGAGATGTAGAGGGTCACTCCCTTTTCGTAGAGGGCGACCCTGGCCAGGGGCATGTAGCTTTCCCAGCAGATCAGGCTTCCGATCGGTCCCCAGGGCGATTCCGCCACGGGAAAGAGCCCTTTGTCACCGTCCCCCCATACCACCCGCTCTGTGCCGGTGGGTTTCAGTTTCCTGTGGGAGAAGAGCAGCTCTCCTTCCGGGGAGAACAGCAGGTTGGAGTTGTAGAGCGTCGCCGATAGGGAGTCCCGTTCCGACACTCCGATGCTCAAAAACGCACCGGCCTCCTCGGCGGCTTTACCGAGAGCCTCGGTCTCCGGACCTGGCACGACGATCGAGTTGTCGTAGTATTTTTTCCAGTCCTCCCGACCTTCGACGGTCCTGCTTCCCACCGTGAACCCGTAGGTGATCCCGTAGGGATAGCCTGGAATGAAAAGCTCGGGGAAAACGATCAGCTCAGCCCCTTTCTCGGCGGCTTTCTTAGCGAGGTCGACTGCTTTTTCCGTAGAGGCTTTGCTGTCGAACATGACCGGTGCCGCCTGGACCACAGCGATCCTGCATGTGTCCTTTAGAGTGAGCATCCCGCTTCCTCCTCCGTAATGTTTAGGTTATTCCCCCGAGTGTTCACATGTCTTCAGAAACTGTACTTCCGGCCAGTGGTTCTCCACGTACTTAAGGTCCCAGTTGTTGGCCGCCAGGTAAACCAGCTGGTCGGCGCTGTCTTTGGCCAGGTTGTTCTGCTGGGTTTTCTCGAACTCGGCCATTTTCTTGGGGTCGTCGCAACGGACCCACCGGGCCACCGAGTAGGGGGTGGAGTCGTAGCTTGCGTCCACCGAGTACTCGGCCTTGAGCCTGGCCACAGCCACGTCGAACTGAAGCACGCCGACGGCTCCCAGTATGAATATATTGTCGTTTATCGGCCGGAAGACCTGTATGGCTCCCTCTTCGGATAGCTGCAACAGCCCCTTGTGAAGCTGTTTGGACTTCATGGGAGAGTCCAGCCTGACTCTTCTGAAATGCTCCGGCGCGAAGCTCGGTATTCCGGTGTACTGAAGGGGTTCTTTGTCGGTAAAGGTGTCCCCTATCTTTATGGTGCCGTGGTTGTGTATGCCCACGATGTCTCCCGGCCAGGCCTCGTCGACCAGCTCTCTGTCCTGGGCCATGAATATGGTGGGGTTGGACATGGTTATGTCCTTGCCTATTCTGTGATGTTTGACCTTCATCCCTCTCTGGAATTTTCCCGAGCATATCCTCATGAAGGCCAGGCGGTCCCTGTGGGCCAGGTCCATGTTGGCCTGTATTTTGAAGACGAAGCCGGAGAACTCCTCCTCGTCGGGAGATACCGTCCTGGTCGTAGTCTCCCTGGGGCCGGGGCAGGGAGCTATCTCCACGAAGCTGTCCAGCATCTCCTTGACGCCGAAGTTGTTCACGGCGCTTCCGAAGAAGACCGGGGTCTGGCTGCCCTTAAGGTAGTCGTCCAGGTCGAAGGGGTTGGCCGCTCCCTCCAGAAGTTCCACGTCGCCTCTCAGGTCGTCCGCCTGGGATCCCAGAAGCTCGTCCAGCCTGGGGTCGGACAGGTCGGATATCTCCGTCACCATGTCCTGTTCCCTCAGGGACTCGAAGCCGGCACGGAAGAGGGTGAGCTTTTTTCTGTATATGTCGTAGGTCCCCTTATAGCCCTTGCCCATTCCCACCGGCCAGGTGAGAGGGGCGCACTCTATCTGTAGGGTTTCCTCTATGTCGGACATCACCTCTAAGGGAGACATTCCCTCCCTGTCCAGCTTGTTCACGAAGGTCATGATGGGTGTGTTTCTCATCCGGCAGACTTCCATGAGCCTCCTGGTTTGTTCCTCGACCCCCTTGACGCTGTCTATAACCATCACGGCGCTGTCCACGGCGGTGAGAACCCTGTATGTGTCCTCGGAAAAGTCCTTGTGTCCCGGGGTGTCCAGCAGGTTTATCTCGTAGTCCCGATATTCGAACTTCATCACCGAGCTGGTGACGGAGATTCCCCTTTCCTGCTCGATGGACATCCAGTCGCTGGTGGCGTGACGGGAGGCCTTGCGTGATTTTACCGCTCCCGCCATGGTTATGGCTCCTCCGAAGAGCAGGAGCTTCTCCGTGAGGGTAGTCTTTCCCGCGTCGGGGTGGCTTATTATACCGAAGGTCCTGCGACGCTCTATCTGTCTTTTAAGTTCCGAGGAATTGCTGACGGTCATGTGAATCCTCCCGATATGTCTCAGTATGAAAGGGGAGGTCAAAGGCCAGGAACCTCCCTAGAACAAGAAATTATACATCACATGGAGGGAATCATAAAGGATTGTAACTGTAGCCCATCGCTCTCTTGGGCTTTGTAGCCTCTTCCGTGTATAATTACCGAACATATGACGTTCATCTTCGTTGTCTGTCGAGCTAACGATATGGAGGGATGAAAAATGAAAAGAAGTCTTCTTCTCAAGCTGGTGTTGCCCTTAGGGGTTTTGGTGGGGCTGTTCACCCTGTCACTGGGGTCTACCTTGGTTATAACCTCCGGTCAGGACAAAGACGGGATGGTCATAAACCTGGCAGGCAGGCAGAGGATGCTTTCCCAGAGTATCGCCAAGGCCTCCTTGGCCTATGGATTATCCGGCGATAGCAAGTATAAGGAGGAGGCTTTGTCCTCCATCTCCCTTTTCAAGGAGACCAACCGTGTTCTGATATCGGGGGGAAAAGCTCCGCTGGATCCCAAGGCGGGCACTTGGACCGATATTCCCGCCGCTTCCCCCGAGGTGGTAGCGCTTCTCAGGGAGGTGGACAAATCTTTCTCTTCTTATCTTAAGGCGGTGGATAAGGTGTTGTCCGGTTCGGACGAAGGGGCCTGGAAAGACGTCGTCGAGAAGGCTCAGTCCGTACTCGCCGCGGCGGCTAAGGCGACCGTTGCAATAGAGACCTACGCCGGACGGAAGGTCATAATCTTGGAGAGGATACAGGAGGTCTCGCTGGTACTGGCCCTTCTGATCGCTTTTCTGTGTGTGGTTTTCTATCGTAAATCCCTGGTAACCCCCATAAGGGAGATGAATCTCTTCATGGGGCGTTCCACCGAGGGGAAAGCCGACCTCACATGGCGTCTTCCAGTTCGATCCGCTGACGAGACCGGACGGATGGCATCGGGTTTTAACGACTTTATGGAGCTCCTTCGTACCAATTTTTGGGAGACCTCCCAGGGAACCCAGGACTTCCTGGCGGCTTTCAACTCTCTGGCCCGTTCTCTGGAGCTATTTTCCCGTACATTCAGGTCCATGGAGGAGGGGGTGGTGCGAGGCGCCAAGGCGGTGGATCAGGTCTCCAGCGCTGTTGAGACCCAGTACGCCACCTCGGAGGAGATAGCCTCCACCTCTCAGGCTTTGGCCCGTATGGCGGAAGACCTCAACCAGACCGTGGCGGACGTGGTTTCCAAGGCCAAAGAGGGAGAGGCCGCCTTGGGAGAGACCTCCGTCGCTATGGAATCAGCCAGAGGACAGGCGGAGCAGGTATCCCAGAGGGCCTTATCCTTGGCGGATAAGGCTAAGGTTATACACCAGGTGGTACAGACCATTCAGGGAATAGCGGAGCAGACTAACCTACTGGCACTCAACGCGGCTATAGAGGCGGCCAGGGCTGGCGAGGCGGGGCGGGGATTCGCCGTAGTTGCCGAAGAAGTCAGGAAACTGGCGGAGGAGAGCAAAGGTGCTGCAGTTCAGATAGGCGATAACCTGACGGGACTTATGGATGGCGTCGACGGTACATCCAAAGACGTCATGTCCATGTCGGACGAGATGCAGGGAGTGGCCGAGAGGATCTCCGGAGTGGTCCAGGCCATAACTGTGATACTTGAGGGCATGGACAACACCAACGAGGTATCTCAGACCGTTGCCGCCAGCGCTCAGGAACTCTCCGCCTCCTCTCAGGAGATGGCATCCGGAGCCGAGTCGGTTTCCCGGTTCGCGTCGGAGATAAACCAGGTTATAGGAGACGCCGGGGAGTCGGTCAAGTCCCTATCAGGCATGGTCGACGATTTGTCCGGCAGGGTGAACGACGGGGCCAGGGAAGGCGAGGAGCTTCTTGAGGAGCTTTCAAAGATGAACCTGGGTACCTGTGCCGACATGATGTCGGTTGTGTCAAAGGCGGTTGATGCTCACAGAGCATGGATGAATCGTCTGGAGTCCTTGCTCGAGGGAGGTCTCTGGGATCTCGAGACCGACCCGACCAAGTGTCGCTTCGGGTTGTTCCTTTCCACGGCGACCCCTCCTGATCACCTGACCGACAGGTGGAAAGAGGTGGTTTCTCTGCACGATAAGCTCCATCACATGGGTCACGAAATAGAGGCCCACCTTTCCGAGGGAAGGAAGGGGGCGGCTGAGAAGACTACGATGGAGGCGAGAGATGTAAGCTCTCGATTGGCCTCTCTGTTGATGGACTTGGCCCGAGAGTGTTCCGGAAAGGGTTCAGGGGTTCCTGCTCTGGCATCCTCTACCGAGAGGAGATAGTCGAAAAATGAAAAAATCTTATCTGGCTCTGTTATTGGGGGCGTTTATATTAACTGCTTTGTCCTCCATAGGATGGGCTGAGACGGAAAAGGATGTAGTTGCCCCGGAGGAACAGCCTAGGTCTCAGGAGGTCGTTCCGGAAAAGGCGATCGTGCCTTTGGACGCCTCGGTCACCGACCACACCGTGACGGTGGCAGGCAAGAAGTTGAACTATCGGGCCAGGGCTGAGTTGATGCCGGTCTTCGACGATAAGGGCGAGGAGCTTGGCAGGGTCTTCTACGTGGCCTACTCCAGGACCAAGGTCTCCGGAAAGGACAGACCTGTGACCTTCGCCTTCAACGGAGGCCCCGGTTCTTCGTCTCTTTTTCTCCACATGGGGGCTTTCGGTCCCAAGGTGGTGAAGTCGTCTCCTAAAGGGATAGGCCTTCCAAGGCCGCCCTACGTCGTTCAGGACAACGGAGACACGATCCTGGAGGATACGGATCTGGTTTTCGTGGACCCCATAGGAACCGGCTTCAGCAGGGGGAGCGATCCCGAGTCGAACGAACGTTTTTGGGGAGTTTCCGAGGACGTAGCCTCGGTCGCCCAGTTCATAAGGATGTATCTGACCAGAGAGGGCCGTTGGGGATCGCCTATATATATCGCCGGGGAGAGCTACGGCGGCATCAGGGCCACCGGGCTGGCGTCGGCTCTGATGGACATGGGCATAATGCCTTCCGGTATCATTCTGGTGGCTCCGGTGGCGAGCTACGGCGACCTGGTGCCGGACAGCAGCAACGACAGGCCCTACATCCACGCCCTGCCCGCCATGGCGGCAGCGGCCTGGTATCACGGCAAGCTTCCGGAGGATCTTCAAAGCCTGCCTCTGGAGAAGGTCCTCTCCAAGGTCAGGGACTGGGCCTCCGGCGCCTATCTGAAGGCCCTATGGGCCGGCAACGGGTTGTCCGAGGAGGATTTCGATGCGGTGCTGGAGGGGCTGAACCGTTACACATCTCTTCCTGAGAGAGACATAAAAAGCCTGAATTTGAGGGTCCCCCCTGCAGTATTTCTATCCGGGCTTCTCCAGGATGATCGTCTCATGATCAGTCGCTACGATACGAGGCTCACCGGCCCGGGCGGCTGGTACGACTACGGAGAGGATCCCATGTTCACCCTGGTCGGTGCCCCTTACTACACGGCTTTCATGTCCTATCTCAGGGATGATCTCGATTTTTCCACAGATAGAGAATATCTGAGCGGCAACGACGAGGCCCTCTACCGCTGGAACTTCCAGTCCGGCTCGGAGGCATTCGTAGGGTACCCGAACACGGTGGATCTCCTGGCCAGCGCTATGAGACGGTGCGATTTTCTCAAGGTATTCGTGGCCATGGGAGCTTACGATATGACCTGTACCGCCGATTCCATCCTCTATACACTGGGACGTCTGGACGTTCCCGTGGAGAGGCTGAAGAAGAACGTCACGGTTAGGACCTACGACGGCGGCCACATGATGTACACCAATCCATCCGCCAAGGCGGTTCTTAAATCCGATCTGGACCGGTTCTTCGGGGGTAGATAGACATGAAGGGGATGGAGTCGCCATGGCGGATCTGAAATTGACACATCTCTTGGGAGATAGCTATGTCGTGGAGGGGCGCATAAAGCTGGGGCTCTGGGGACCTAAGGACGATACGGTTCTTCTGGATTCGGGCATGGACGAATCGTCCGGCAGGGCTTTGAGGCGCATGATCGAAAGGGAAGACCGGCACCTGAACTGGGTAGCCTGCACCCATTTTCACGCCGATCACGTCGGCGGATGTGCCTATCTGAAGAAGTCCACCGGATGTTCCGTGGCTATGCCGGCCTTCGAGAGTCCGTTTCTGGAGGAGACGATCTACGAGCCGTCGTTCCTGTGGGGGGCGTCGCCTTTCGGGGCTCTCAAGAACAAGTTTCTGATGGCCCCGGTGTGTCAGGTGGATCGACGGTTGCCTCAGTGTGGAGAGTGGGAGGAAACCGGCCTGAGACTGGTCTCGTTGGCGGGGCATTCCCCGGGGATGGTGGGCTACGTTACGCCGGACGAGGTCGCCTACGTGGGGGATTCGTTGTTCGACTCCGATATGGTGGAGGCTCACGGAATGCTTTACGTGGTGGACGTGGCGGAATGGCTCGTTACCCTCGATTTTCTGGAGAGGCTGGAGGCCCGGTGGTTCGTTCCCTGCCACGCTTCGACCGTGGAGGATCCCTCCAGGCTTATCTCCGTGACGAGACGGCATCTGCTGGATATATCCGACAGGGTCCTCTCCCTTTGCAGAACCCCGATGACCAGAGACGATCTGTTGGGAAAGTTGATGGAATGGCTGGACAAGAAGATGGATCCCCTGAGATACGTCTTGAACCTCGGGGCCCTTTCGGCTCATCTCAGCTATCTGATAGACCGTGGAGAGGTGGAACCTCTGGAGGACCGGGGGCGATTGCTCTGGAAAGCGGTGGATTGAAAAAAAAGGAGGGACCCGATCGTGGGTCCCTCCTGTCTATCGGTCGATCTATTTTCCCGTGGGGAATACCGGCAGAGTCTCCAAGAAGGTCACTCCTTCTCCGTCGTGACCTCCCTCCTCGAGCAGAGGCGCTGCCTGAGCCACCGTTATGGCTCCGGCCCTGTCGAGTATCTGTCTGGCCGATCGGAGAGACGCCCCTGTGGACACCACGTCGTCCACCAGACACACCTTTCTCCCTCTTATCTTGGCCACGTCCGATCCGTCCATGACGAGGGTCTGTTCTTCTGTGGTGGTTATCGATCTCACCGTCTCGACCAGAGGCTCCACCATGTAGCCCTTCACCGATTTCCTTATGACGACGTAGTTAAGCTTCATGATCCTGGCCATGGCGTGGGTCAGGGGAATCGCCTTCGCCTCGGGGCAGACCAGTGCGTCCAGGGATGTATCGCCCAGCTTTTCGGTCAGCTTCTCGGCGCATCGTTCCACCAGTTCCGTATCTCCCATCATCACGAAAGACGCTATGGACAGGTTCTTCGAGATCGCTACCTTGGGCAGTCGCCTGACCAGTCCCGCCAGGTGTAGTTCGTAAAAGTCCATCGAATCCACCCTCCTATATCCCGAAGGCCAGTCTTACCGCCACTCCCGCCAGCAATCCGAAGAAGGGATTCCATCTGGCCGAGGCGAACACGGTAGCTCCGATCACCATTCCCCAGGGGGTCATGCCGAAGGGGCCCTGGAAATCCGGAACCAGAGATACCGCTGCGGCCATGTTGGTGGAGAAGGTCACGAACACCCCCAGCACCAGCAGAAAGCCGGCGATGGACGAGCGGTGCACGTACCGTCCTATGGTGGGCAGCAGCTTGAACAGCAGCAGGGCGGCCATTATGGCCATCATCATGACAGACGATCTAACCGGGTTCGGAGCAGTGGCGGTTCCGGATATGATGGACTCCACCGGAGCCCCTCCGAACAGGGTGGAGGCCATGTCGGCGAGGCTGGAGTAGATGGCCAGGTGATCTATGTCGGTGCCGACCCCTGCTATGCTGCCGGTTATCTTTCCGAAGGAGATGTTGGCCCCTATGTTGAGGCAGGCCATGGCCAGGGCTCCGTAGAGTATCCTGGGATGGCGCCATATATCCCACTTGACCATGCCGAAGCGGAACTTCTCGTTTGCCCCGTCTATCACGTGAACGTCCAGGTCCATCCCCCTGCATCTCAGCAGGTAGTTGTACAGAAGCGTCGAGGCCAGGACTGACACGATGATTGTCCTGGCTAAATCTTTGGTCAGGAACCACACCACGAGGGCCACGGCTACCGAGGCCGAACCGGACCAGCGTTCCGACGAGAAGAGGTCTATGGCCACGTTGGCCAACATCAGGCCCACCCCGGCCATCATGGAGTTGACCACCACAGGGCCTATCGCCGAGACTATCTTTTCGTTCATGCCCAGCATAGACGGGATCAGCAGGAACAAGGCTCCCCAGAAGACCATGCTGAGCCTTTCGGACAGATCCTTCCCCATGGTGCCTGCCAGGGTGATGGTCTCGGCCTGGAACGATATGGTGGCTACCGAGTTGAAGTAAAGGGACCCGGCTATTCCCACCCCGAAGGCCAACGCCGTCGGTAGGGCGGCGAAGCCGAACATGAGGGCCAACAGCCCCTGAGGTATTCCGTTGACTACCACCGCAAGAGCGGCGAGTAAATCGGTGAACATAGTTGTGAGCAACTCCCTCCAAAAACGATATGGCTTACTTTATATCTTCTTGGAGATAAAATGTCAACTTATGTTTCGGGGAGCCATGGAATCGTCAATCTGTCGATTCGGTCCAGTATCAGTTTGCCCGGGGCGTGGTCCGGAAGGTCCTCTCCCAGGTCCAGTGTGGATATCACGGTTTTGCCCACTATATAGCGTCCCTCACGGCCTTTTCTCTCGGTCCTTATTCCCCACATGTCGTGAAGTATCAAGGGTTTTCCCCTGTAGGTTCCCACGTAGAGCATTATGTGTCCCGGCTGGCCTATCAGGGAGAAAAACGGTACTCCCTCTCTCGAGATCGTATCTATCTTCTCCTGCCGAGATAGTCCATCCAGGGATATGACCTTGCCCTCCTTGGCCTGAGCACTTGAGTTTCTGGGCAGCCAGATGCCTAGAGGCAGCATAAGGTCTCTGGTGGTGGCGCTGCAATCCCGGTTTTTCAGAAAGCCTCCCCAGCCGTAGATCTCGTTCATCAACTGCTCCGCCAGGGCCGCCGCACTCCAGGCGGTAGGGCTTAGTGGTGTCGGGGACACGGAGGTCATCGGCGCCCTCAGCTCGACGGACGAGGCTATCCCGTCCGGTCCTGTCATGGGAATCTCCACCGTGACGGTGGTCGCCCCTCTGGATTTCATAGGCAGCAGAGTCCCTATCTTGGCCTTGAAGAGCGACCTACCGCGATGTGCCAGAACGACGTCTTCTCTCACTACCGCAGCCAGCTCCATGGATCTCCATCGCGTCGCCATTTCGTCGTTCACCGTCGCCAGGTCGGCCATGTCCACCCATCCCGAGGCGTAGGACGTGTCGCACCATCCCCAAAGTCCGTCTTCGGAGAGGTGAGACAGGTAGAGAGGCTCTCCTCCGTGGACCAGGCTGTTCTGTAGGTAGTCGAAGGGGTACCCCTCTCCCGGCAGGTCGGGAGACAGAAAGGCGGGTGATCCCGTAGGGAACAGTCTCAAGGAGGTCTCCCTCAAGGAGATGGCCTTCGTCCCCAGCTCTCCGACCGAGTCGACCCGGCATGACTCGGCCATCCTCTTTTTCCATTCGTCGGTGCGAGGGGAGAGGTTTTCGCCGTATATCCCGTCTCTACAGTAACGGTCCAGAGCCCATTGTATAACCTCTTTGGCCTCTCTCGGCTCGTCCTGGTCCCAGGGAGAGTAAAAACGCGTTTTGAGCTTTTCGTACTGTCTTTGCTGAATTTCTTTGGGTATTATCGGTCGGTCCGTCTGGGATACGGCGTGATATATGGGCGACTGTGGTATCCCCTCTATGCCTCCGAGTCCCCAGGCGGGGAGCTGGAGACACAGAAGGGCCATAGCCACAGCGGTCGATCGAACGGTTTTTAACCTCATCCTGCTAGCCCAAAGCCACGTCGAGGATCATCATAACGGTGAACCCCAGCATGACTCCCATCGTTGCGAGGTCGCCGTTTCCGCTCTGTTGAGATTCCGGAATGACCTCCTCTACCACAACGAATATCATGGCTCCGGCGGCGAAGGCCAAAGCGTAGGGAAGGATCGGCCTGGATATCCCCACTATGGCGGCTCCGATCACCCCTGCGATGGGCTCGACCACGCCGGATAGCTGGCCGTACATGAAGCTTTTCCCCTGAGAAAGCCCCTCCCTTCTGAGAGGCAGGGATACCGCCATGCCCTCGGGAAAGTTCTGTATCCCTATTCCCAGCGCCAGGGCCACTGCCCCGGCCAGGCTTGCCGACGGCAGACCGTAGGCCACGGCTCCGAAGCCTACTCCAACCGCGAGCCCTTCCGGTATGTTGTGCAGGGTTATGGCCAGTACCAGCAGGGTGGTTCTCTTCCATCTGGTATGTACGCCCTCGGCCTCGCTGGTGGGAAGTCCCAGGTGGAGGTGGGGCAGATATCGGTCCACCAGCCTCAGGGCGCCGCCTCCGGCCAGAAAGCCTATGGCTGCCGGAAGCCAGCCGGGAATCCCCATCTCCTCGGACATCTCTATGGCCGGAGCCAGAAGGGACCAGTAGCTGGCTGCTATCATCACTCCAGCCGCGAAGCCCAGCATGACGTCCAGGGTCTTTTGCCCCGGTTCCTTGCTTACGTACACCATCCCGGATCCGGCGGCGGTCATTCCCCAGGTGAAGAGGGTCCCTATAAGCGCCTGAAGTACCGGATGCAGCAGAACGAAGCTTTCCATATCGTAAAGGTCACCTCTCTTTTCATCGTAAATCTATCCCACTATTCATAGCATGCCGGTAGGGTTTTTGCAACGGGATCGTTTTTTTATCGCTATCTTTTGTCCATGTAGGTTACAATGGGGAGGCATACAGAGGTTTATTTTTTGAGGAGGAACACCATGTCGGATATGACCTACGGTCTAGAGTTCAATTACGATGAGTGGCGGAATTTCGTCGACGAGACGGGAGAGCCGTCTTACAGAGCGGATCAGCTCTGTCAATGGATATACGGGAAAAAGGTTTTCGATATACACAGAATGACGAACCTCTCCAAGGAACTTCGTTCGAAGCTGGAGGGGCATCTGTACGTTCAGCCGCCCTTCGCCGTGGATGTCCAGAAATCTTCGGACGGAACGGTAAAGTTTCTGTGGCGTTTTCTCGACGGTCAGGAGGTGGAGTCGGTCCTGATGGACCACGGCAACCACCATACCGCCTGTCTCTCCACCCAGGTAGGATGCCCTCTCCGGTGCGATTTCTGCGCTACCGGAAGACAGGGTTTCGTTCGGAACCTCACCGTGGGAGAGATAGTGGGGCATTTCCTGGCGATGGAATCCTGGCTGGGGCAGGACATAAAGAACATAGTCTTCATGGGAATGGGAGAGCCTTTGCTCAACTGGGAGAACGTAAAGAAGGCCATCGAAATCCTTAACCATCCCAAGATGAGGGGAATGGGGATCAGGAGGATAACCATATCGACCTCAGGGGTAGTTCCGGGCATTCTGGCCTTGGCCGATTCGGGGCTCGACGTTAGACTCTCCTTTTCTCTGCACGCTCCGAACGACGAAATTCGCTCGAAGCTCATGCCGGTCAACGAGCGTTACCCTCTGGGGCAGGTGATAGAGGCCCTTCAGGAGTTCCAGAAAAAGACCGGCAACAGGATCACCGTGGAGTACGTCCTGCTCAAGAGGATCAACGACGAGCCCTCCATGGCCTACGAGATCGCGGCTCTTCTGTCCGATCTGGATGTTTACATAAACCTGATCCCCTACAACCCGGTGGTGGACCGTTACGGCAGACCCTCGGCCAGCCGGATAAACCCCTTTATGGCGACCTTGAGAGAATTGGGGCTGGAGGTCGAGCTGAGGAAGGAAAAGGGAACGGATATAGACGCCGCCTGCGGACAGCTCAGAGGCAAGAGAGGCTGAGATGGTCTGGAAGGCCCATTTCGACGGCGGTTCTCGAGGCAACCCCGGCGTAGCCGGAGCGGGGGCGGCCCTGTACGACGACGGAGGACGTCTCGTATGGAAGGGGGCAGAGCCCCTGGGAGAGAGGACCAACAACGAGGCGGAATATATGGCGGCCATCTTGGCCCTTAAAGAGGTGCTTCGTCGTGGCTTGAGCGAGATAGAGCTCTGCGGGGACAGCAAGCTGGTGATCAACCAGCTCTCGGGAGCCTGGAAGATAAAGGAACCGAGGCTGGGCGTTCTGGCCGAGGAGTTCAACGCATTGGCTAAGGGCCTGTCGGTGAGGTTCCGCTGGGTTCCCAGGAAGGATAACTCCGAGGCGGACCGCATGGCCAACCTCGCCATGGACGGCCTGGCTCCCTCGGACGACCTGTTCTCCGGGAAGGACGAGATTCCTCGGCAGGCGGTGGTGGAGATAGTCGTCTTCTCCGACGGAGATGGACGGTATTTCGTAGATCTGCCTCGTCTTCGGTGCAGCTGCGAGGAGTTCGCCTCCAGAGGCGACTGTGTTCACCTTAAAATCTGTAGAGACGCGGGGTTCGCGCCCTGAAAAAAGGACGGGACCTTTAAAGGCCCCGTCCTGCGTTTATGTTTTTACGGATCAGTGAACCGAAACGGTGTTTTCCTGGACGACTCTTCGGAGATACCAGTTCCCCTCGCTGTCCTTGTCCCACAGAGAAGACGTCGATTCGATCTCGGTTACCGAGCTCATCAGGGGATACCAGTTCCCGCAGTCGTCCTTGTTCCACATGGTCCGTTCCTCCTTAGTATAGTTTATTTTGGTGTCGTTCTTGAAGTTGAGTTTATGATATACCTCGGCCGTGAACCTGTCAACCCTTATTCATAAAAAATATTGGATTGAACTTTTGTAAAAAAAGGAGGTCTCCAGATGGTGCTGCCTTTCCCCCAAGGCGAGATGTGTCTTTCCATACTGGATTCGGTACTCTACGGGCTGTTGGTCTACGATGGCGACGGGGTATCGTTCGCCAATAGAAAGGCCGTCAGCATCCTCGGCTACGAGGATCAGGAAGCCATAGTCGGTCGTCCCCTGATCGACCTTATACATCCCGACGACAGGGCCGTTATCCGGGATAGGATCCCCAACGCCGCCACCAGGCATATAGTGGTGGGGGAGGAGAGGCTCCTTAGAAAGGACGGATCTTCGGCTCCGGTGGACATAGAGATATTTCCGATGAAACCGGATGGGGCGGGAGGAACCCTTATGTTCCTGAGGGACATCTCCATGAGAAAGAGGGCGGAGGAGTCTCATTGGGAGAGCGAGAAGAAATACTGGCAGCTTTTCAACTCCATGGGCGACGGTGCTTTCATAAGCGGTACCATTCGCTCGAGCATGCCGAATAGGATATCGGAGGTAAACGACGGTTTTTGCCGTATGTTGGGTTTCTCCATGGAGGAGCTGGTCGGTCGTCCTGTTATAGATATGGTGGATTCCAGCTCCAGGGACGAGGCGGAGGGTATGTTCGACAGGCTCCTGGACGAAGGGGAGCTGCTGCTTACTCTGAATCTGTTGAGAAAGGACGGCCGGATCTTTCCGGCGGAGTTATCGGCCAGGGTCATCCCCCTGTGGGATTACCCCGTCGTGATGACGGTCGTTAGGGATCTTTCGGATAAAGTCAGGGCCTCCAGCAGGGTGCGATTTGCCGAGAAAAGATACGAATCGCTGTTCGATAATCTGGTGGACGCCATGTCCCTCAACGAGATAATGACGGACGAAGAGGGCAAGCCGTGGAACTACAGGCTGCTGGAGGTCAATCGGGCCTACGAGAAGCTGACCGGTAAAGAAAAGAAGGAACTCGTGGGAAAAACCGCCTTGGAGCTGTTTCCCGGCGAGGATTTTCTTCTTTTCGATCTGTATCATTCGGTAGCCGCCTCGGGAGAGTCTAAGAGGTTCGTCCATTCCTCTATCGAAAAGGGAACGGTCTGGGACATGGTGGTGTTCTCGCCGGAAGAGGGGCAGTTCGCCCTTTTGATCAGGGATGTTACGGAGGAGAGACGGCTGGAGAGGCTTATCCGACAGACGGAGAAGCTCCGTTCTCTGGGAGAGCTCACCGGTGGGATCGCCAACGATTTCGTTGCCTATTTTCAGGCCGTCTCCGGCTACGGCGAGACCCTTCGAGAGGATTCCAGCGATCCCTCGGCCAGGATCATAGGGAGCAGGATTCTCGACGTTTCCGAACGGGCCTTGTCGCTCATAAGGAAGCTTCTGGCGTTTTCCAAAAAGGGAGACGTGGATTTCTGCCCGGTGGACGTACACGATGTTTTATTGAAGCTGCAAGGCCTTTTTTCCCACGGATTTGAAGATGGCCCCAAGGTCAAGCTGTATCTGAAGGCCCCTATCGGTCGAGTGCTGGGCGACGAGGGGCAGCTGTACAATGCGTTCATGAATTTGATTTTGAACGCCAAGGAGGCCGATCCCGAAGGCGACGTCGTCACAGTCTACACCGGTTTTGCCCGTCTGGACGAGGAAAGCTGCGCGGAACTGTTGGGAGATCCCTCACCGGGCGATTTCATCCGCATATCGGTGGAGGATCACGGTTCGGGAATTCGCAGAAGCGATCTCTCCAGGATAATGGAGCCTTTCTTCTCCACCAAGATGAACTCGATCGGTATGGGATTGCCGGAGGTCTTCGGTATAGTTCGGTCCCACGGTGGAGGTTTTTCCATGGAGACGGAGGAAAGAAAGGGAACCATAGTTTCTATGTATTTGCCTCTCTTCAAGGAGGAATACTGTGGTAGCGATCTCAAGAGGGCCGAGTCGGGGTTGGAGGATTCCGGTCGGAAGGGGGAACCGAAGGTACCCCATATGGTCTACTCTCTCGAGGAATCCCTTGCGGGACATCGACCGAGAGAGTCCAGGTTGGCTCTCGAGGAGATGGTCGATCGAGGTGATCTGTCCCAGGAGGATGCAGAGATGATAGGCGTGATGATAGAGGAATATCGCTTCGAGGAAGCTTTGAGGTTTTTGAACGAAGAGTGCGGGGAGTGATCCCCGCACTCTCTCTTTCGTCTACCAGCCGCCTCCTCCGCCGCCGCCTCCGCCTCCTCCGGCAGAGCCGCCTCCGCCTCCCCCGGAAAAGGCGGAATCCGACCCCGGGGCGGTAGAGGCCGAGGAGATCGCGTCCGAGAAGGAGGACCCCAGAGAGGACGCGAAATCTCCCATGCCTGCCGCATACAGAGGGGCGGATCCTACGTACCACGTCGGGTTATATCCGCCGTCGCCCGAATCGACGGAGGAGAGCACCGATGCGAACTTCTCTCCCCATTTTTGCTCCAGTCCCAGAGCCAGGGCGTAGGGCAGGTATCTCTCGAACAGCTCGGGGGTTTTCTCCGGAGGGTTGAGGAGGTTGAGGCGATCTTCCTCCGCGACCTTAATGTACATGGAGAATCCCTCTATCTCGTCCATCAGGATTCTGCCCGCTTTGGTAGGTGCTCTCAGTATGGGAATGAAGAACACCGGTATGAAGGCTATTATCGGCATGGTCATGGCGCATATGGGCGATAGTATGTAGAAAGCCAGAGATATGGTCATCAGCATAAAGAAAAGCGTCAGAAGCAATCCCAGCGTTTTTATCAGGATCTTGAAGAATGCCTTGAAACCGGAGTTCTCCCTCCACGTCTTCCGCAGGTTCCTGATCAGCCCCATGACCATGAAGCCCATGACCAACGTGGCCACGGTCGTGCCCAGTCCGAAGAAGATCTCTTCGTCTCCTCTTCCGAACAGGAAGAACGACGGAACCAGGATGGCCGCCATGATCAACGTCCCTATTATTCCGTAGCCGAGGTTGTTATCGTAGAGCCTTCCGTATTCGGCGTTAAGGCTGTCCGAAAGGGCTTCCTTCGCCGCCCCCAGGGTCTCGTGATTTTCCTGTTTCAGAAGGATGCTCTCCCTGCTGCCCAGTAGGGTGTCGAACAGCCTTTTCTCCTCCGGAGGAAGGGCTCCCTTTCGCCTGTCTTCAGGGGTCTTCGTTATCTTGTACTTTTTGAAGAACCCCTCCTCCTCGGATATCACCAGATACCCCTTTACGGCCAGGGATATTATGGCGGAGGAGAAGGACCTGCCGTCGAAACCCATTATGGACAGCTGCCTCACCGCTGCGGGAGACATTCCCTCGGGAGGCAGGAACCTCGGAACGATGATGCCCTTCTTAGGGTCTTTGCCGACCTTCAGCCAGGCCCAGAAGAAGTAGATCAGACCGATCAGGGTGGTCCCCCCGAACGCCAGGTCCAGACCGTGATCGGTCATGAAATAGGCGTTTTTTGCGGGAGGAGCTACGATTCCCTTAGGCCAGGACAGAGCTATGGTAAGCCCCTCTCCCGGAGCTAAGGGTCTGGTGATGGTGAAGGATGCCTCGCCTCCCTCCGCCTTCATTACGGCGTGTCTGTCCTTCGAGCCCTGAATTCCGGTCCAGGCTCCGGTCTGGAGTATCCTGGCTCCTTCCGGGAGGTTTACCGTGCAGGATGCCTTTTCGATGGGGAACATCCAGCCGTTTCCCGTGACGTTCCAGTATAGCTCGTCGTATTCCTCGTAAAAGCCTATCTGACGGGCGGTGGTGTAAGAGATGGTGTAGCGGTGCTCCCCCCTGGACAGAATGTGATCCGGGTTTCCTATCCTCACCCTGACTCCGTTGGACAGCCCCTCGGTGCTCCACTTCTCGGGTCTTCCGTCTCTCGTCACCTCGCTAACCTCGAAGGGGACCGTCACGGTTTCTCCTTCTGGTCTCTCGTAGACGGTGGGGAAATCCCTGAATATACCCCTTTTTATGTCCCGGCCTTCCGCCATGACCGATATGGTCTCCGTCACCTTAACGGTTCCGTCTATCTCGACGGATACGTCGCTTCGGAAGTCGGATATGACCTCCGTCGCCTCTACGGGCAGAGCGCAGAGGAGCAGCCCCAGAAGAAAAAGGGCGACCGCTTTCGCCGGCCTTATATTTGACCTCATGTCGCTAAAAGGACACCAGAGGAACCTCTCCCTCGGAGCGGTCCTCCAGCTCGAAGAACTCGGCCTTCTTGAATCCGAACGTCGACGCGATCAGGTTGGTGGGGAAGGTCTGTACCGCGATGTTCAGGTTTCTGGCAGAGCCGTTGTAGTAACGTCTCGCCATCTGGATCTCGTCCTCCAGGGAGGAAAGCTGTCCCTGAAGCTGGACGAAGTTCTCGTTGGCCTTCAGGTCGGGGTAGGCCTCGGCCACGGCGAAGAGGCTTCTCAGAGCTCCGGTCAGTATGGATTCGGCCTTTGCGGAGTCGCCTACCGATCCGGCCGACATGGAAGCCGATCTGGCCTCGGATACCTTTTCGAACACCTCTTTCTCGTGGGATGCGTATCCCTTTACCGTGTTCATGAGGTTGGGTATCAAGTCGTGTCTGCGTTTTAGCTGGACCGATATCCCGCTCCAGGCCTCCTCGACCATGGTCCTCTTCTTGACGAGACCGTTGTAGGCCGTGACGGCCCAAAGAGCCCCGACTGCCGCAATCGCCGATAATATGATCGCCGATGTTCCCATTTCAAGTCCTCCTTCGATTACGTAGATTTTCACCATTGTAACATCAGTTAGATCGATATGAAACTTGAAGTTTCCGTTCTACTGGTAGATACTATAAAAATGAAGTCGGTCGCTGGGTTGGTGATGACCTGACGATAGGTGGAGTCAGGGGAGGCGGGATGGCCTCCCTCTTTAATTTGCCTGCATCGGAGGATTTTTATGGCTTTGAGGATATACGAATACAGAAAAGTCGGATCGATGAAACCGATCCTGTCGAGGATTTCGAGGGAACCGGGCAACCCGGTGGTCTACCTCGTCCCGGGATCGTCGGATCGGGAGTGGCTCAAGGATATCCTGCTCGAGGAAGGGGCCTTCGGCAGGGAAGCCTTCCGAATCTGGCGCTGGGACGACCTATATCGAGAGGCCTGCTCCGCCGCGGGATCGGCACCTATGGTGCAGATCGATCCGCCCGACCACTGGCTGGCCCTTCACCATCTGGTTCGGGAAAGCCTGACTAAATGGGGCGATTCCATGCCTCCCGGCACGGGACAATCGAGTTTCGTCCAGACCCTGGGGCAGACGGTCAGGGAGCTTATAAGGGAGGAGGTCCCTCCGGAGGCCCTGTCGGAGGCTCTATACCCCGACGGAGAGGATCATCCTGAAGAGCCGTCCTGGCTGCTGGCGAACCTCTACCGTCGTTACCTGGAGCTGTTGAGATCCAGAGGCCTTATGGACAGCGCCGCGGTCTCCACCGAGATGGCCTCCCTTATCGAAGAAAATCCGGAGGCGGCAAAATGGCTTAGGCGATGGAGGATCGTCCTGGTGGGCTTCTACAGTTTTACCCACTCTCAGCTCGGCATGGTACGGGCCATGGTGAGAAATGGGGCGGACGTCACGTTGCTGTCCCCCGAGGCGGGGCTGGACGGAGAGTACGGAGCCCCTTCACAGCTGGAGGGAGCGGACGTCTTAAGATCGAAACCTTCCCAAGCGGGATGTTTCGTCATATCGGGAGGGGCGGCCAGAGGCGAGATGGAGACAGTGGTCAGGGACCTGGCCCTCTGGAGCTCCTGCGAAGGCCCTCTGGTGGATACGGGAAAATTCCCCGGTTGGGGGGAGGTCGGGATGACAGTAGACTCTCGGTCGACCTCTCTGGCCTCGGAGGTGTTGAGGCGCTACTCCGTTCCGTTCAGGAGGTCCGAGGGCCGCACCGTGGCGGAGACGATCCTGTGGGACACTGTCAGGAGGGCCTGGGACTGCTACAGGGACGGATGGCAGCCCGAACCTACGGCGGAGCTTCTCTGTCTGCCCTGGTTTTGCCACGGTCTTTCGGAGCGGAGGCTTGTTATGGCCTCTCCCAGAGGTCTCAAGGGGTGGCGGGATCTGGCCTCCTCGGAGAAGAGTCTGGCTGAACCTCTGGAGAGGGTGGTCGCCTTCGCCGAGGCCGTCGGTAAAGGCGGCACCGCCGAGGAGTTTCTTCTTGCGATGAAACGACTGGCGACCTCCTCTCCGGATTGGCGGGAAGTGCTGTCCTCACGGCTGGAGGATCGTCCCGAACTGGACGAGGTCGTCCTGGAGCTCGGATCGGCGGTCCAGGAATTGGATCGAAAGCTCGACCGAATCGCCGAGCTCCAGGCCGACCTGGGCGATCCGGGGAAGGCGGTCTTGAAAGGCGGCGACGGAATAGCGTTCCTCTCCGTCTGGGCAGAGAGCGCAGTCGTCTGGCCCGGAGCCTCCCGAAGCGGAACCATGACCCTTTACGGAGGAACTCCTCCGGTGTTGGCCCATCATCGTATCTGGGCCTTCTGCGGGGTTACAGCGAAGAACTGGCCCGGACCCATGGCTGAGTCGCCCCTTCTCGGCGATTGCCACAAGGAACTTCTTCACGATATGGATCTCAGGGGCAGCAGGCTGGACAGGACCCATCTGCCTCTCATATCGGAGAAAAGGGCTCAGAGGGAGGTCCTTTTCAGGAGGATCCTGGCCTGCGGCGACGACCTGGTGATACTGTCTTCTCCGTCTCTGGACGGGGCGGGGCGCCCACTGCCGGAGAGCCCCTTCATCGGCGGCGCCTTGAGAGATCGTTGGATAGACGAACTGGGGAGGGAGGTCCGTTCGGTGGGGAACGTCCTTCCCCGCTGGGAGGAACCGGCGTTACTGCCCTCCGAGGTCCAGGAGCCGCCCAGGGGGATCGTGACGGCCAGGCCGGACCGTCGGCTGCCCTCGGATCCGGTCACGGCGGAGATCCGCTCCATAAGGCTCAGCTCGATAGACTCCTTCGCTGCCTGTCCCTTCATGTTCAGATGCTCCCAGATACTGGGACTCGAGCCGCCGGAAAGGCCGGGATACGACGGACGGCTGGCGGGAACGGCGGCCCACAGGCTATGGCGGGACGTCTGGAAGGCCTACGAAGCCGATAGAGACGCGGATCTGGCCTCTCTGGCCTGCGATATCTGGCCCTCCGTCCTCGAGGAGGTCTACAGAGGGTTGCTCTACTCTCCGGATCTCAAACGGAGGGGCGACGTCCTTTTGAAGGACATCCTGAAAACAGCCGATTATCTGAGCGAACTCGAGAATACGGGACTCAGAGACAGGAGGACCACGTCATTTCTCGAGTGGGAGCTTCCGGTCCTCGATGTCGACGGGGTTCCCTTTACGGGCATAGCGGACAGAATAGACCTGTTGAACGACGGAACCGTGCTGATATGGGACTACAAATCCGGCGGCTCCTCGAAATACGGTCGCTCTCTTCAGCTGGCCTGCTACGCCAGGTCTCTCGAGCTCTCGGACAGCCTGCCCTTCGAGATGTCCCGAGTGGGGGGATACGGCTTTATCTGTCAGAGGGATCAGAAGGTCGTAGGAGCCGCCGACGAGGACCTTCGGGAGTTTCTGGGGATCTCTCCCAGGAGCAGGGTCGCCCTGGACACCCGGTTGAAAGACGCCTCGGATGTCATGGAGGGAGCCGCATTCGCCGCCAACTCCGGGCTTTTCCCTCCGAACTACGATAACGACCAGGCCTGTAGAAACTGTCCCTACAGCGGCCTCTGTCGCAGAGGCGAGCTCCACGGAAGGGAGGACGACGAAGATGACGATCGATAGGGAGATAACCTCTCTGACCGATATGGTGACCTCTGCGACCCTCCCGGCACAGAAGGAGGCCATTACGGCAGAGGAGTCTCTGGTGGTGGTGAGTGCCGGAGCCGGCACCGGCAAGACCTGGACCTTGGCCTGGCGCTTCGTTTGGGCCGTGGCCACCGGAAGGGCCAGGGCGGGGGAGATCCTAACCCTCACCTTCACCGACAAGGCCGCCACCGAGATGGCCGAGAGGATCCGACTCCTGATGGAGGGGCTTCTTCCCAAAACGAAGGGACTTCCGACCGTTTCCGCCGCTCTAAGGGAGGGACTGGAAAGCCTGGAGGATTCCTACATATCGACCATACATTCCTTTTCCTCCAGGGTCATAAGGGAGTCGGGGCTCTCTCTGGATCTGGATCCGGCCAGCCGGGTGGTCTCCGCTCCGGAGGAGGACCTGTTCTGGGCTCAGATGACCGACTGTCTGGACAGGCTGGACCGTCACTGGGTGGGCCGCAATCTCTCCGGCGAGGTCAGGGATTTCGGCATGGCCCTGATGGAGCATCCCATGACACTGGAGCTTCTTGAAAACTACGGGCCCTCCGGCGTGGTCCATTTCGCAAAAGGTCTTATGGACATATCCTCCAGCAGAGGGGACCGTCCGGAAGACCTGCTCTCCTGGGCGGAGGATCTCGACGAACGTCACGAGGCGGTGATCGCCCCCTTGATCGCGGCCTCGGTTGAGGAATGGCGGTCGATCCACCGGATGTGGTGCGGCCCGAGGGGGATACTGTCCGATCTGGCCCTGGGCGACACGAAGCTGGGAATTCGTCTGGCCGCATTGAGGGACCGGTGGTGCGAGGAGGTCGAGGAGGACCGCTATATAGCCTTTCTTAAGGACCTCTGTGAGGCGATAAAGGGAGCACGGGGAAAGCTGGCCGACTCCATAGCGTCGCTCCTGCCGGAGGAGAAGGTCAAGGACCATCGAGAGAGCATATTGAACCGATCCTTCATCTGGAGTCTGGCGGAGGAGGGCTGGAGTCAGAGAGAGCTGGACCTTACCAGAGGGCTGTTGAGACTCGTCGCCCTGTGCTGGTTCTGTTGGGAAAGCAGAAAGAGCGGAAGAGGGCTCATAGCCTTCGACGACATGCTCCTCCACGCCGGTCGAGCCCTGGAGAGAAACAGGGAATACGCCGGGCGGTTCAAAGAGGTCCTGGTGGACGAGTTTCAGGACACCAACGGTCTTCAGGACAGGCTCATCCGTTCGGTGGTATCGGACGGGGACGCAAGGCTCTTTCTGGTGGGGGACCTGAAACAGTCCATCTATCGGTTTCGTCACGCCGACCTGTCCCTCTTCGGGAGCTATATATCGAAAGCCCGGAATGGGGGGCGTTACGTATCCCTCGACGTCAGCTTCAGGACCAGGGATGTCCTTCTCGACCGAGTGAACCGCCTGTTCGGCCACATATGGAGAGACGGCCTGGGAGCCGCTCTGCATCACCGTTACGAATCGCTCAGACCGCCGGTGGATCAACCCTGGCACGGGGCCAGACAAGACGTATCGGTCGTTCCCTGGGAAAACATAGTACTGGAAGCGGGAGAGGACGAAAGTCTATCCGCCGAGGACAGACGGGATCGTTCCGCATCCCTTCTGGCGGCCAAACTGACCGGCATGGTAGGGGAGGAAACGATCTGGGACAAGGCGGAATCGTCGGCGAGGACAATGAGGTGGAGGGATATAGCCATACTGGTTCCCTCCAGGACTCTCTTCCCATCGATCCAGAGGGTGCTGGGAGATCTCTGGGGCATCCCCCTCCACTTTGAGAAGAACACCGGCTATTACGCCAGGACCGAGGTGCAGGATTGCGTCGCCCTGCTGCGGTGTCTATTCGACCGAGAGGACCATCTCTCCTTGGCGGGATACATCTGTTCTCCCTTTTCCGGTCTCTCTCTGGCGGACGGATCGCGGTTGCTCGACCGGTCCGCCGGAAAGGACCTGTCGGAGGAACTGAAGGGTCGGTATCCGGAGATCTTCACCCGGCTCGAGAGATGGAGGGAGATAGGGCTGGTCCAGGGGGCCTCCCGTGTCATGGAGGAACTGGTCGCCGACGGAGCCGTTCTCGACCGTTTCGCCGAGTGGAAGAGGCGGGGAGTGGCGGCGAATCTGAGGAGAACGGTGGACCTCCTTCGGGAATACGAGTCTACCCTGGGCAACGGACTTTCCGGCGCCGCCTCGTGGCTGGGGGAGGCCCTGAGGAAGAGGGCCAAGGAAGAGGAGGCCGGGGCGGTCGGGCCGGATGAGGACGTCGTCAGGGTGATGACTGTCCACGCCTCGAAGGGGTTGGAGTTTCCCGTGGTGGTAGTCGCCGGTTGCGACTCCAACGGAAAGGGTTTTCCGTCGTCGCTCATGCCCTCCGCCTATCTGGGAGCCGCTCTTTCCAGGGACGACGGCGGTGACGGAGACCCTATCAGCAGAAAGGTCCACAGACTGTTGGAGGAGACAGCCGAGAAAGAGGAGAGCGAGAGGCTCTTTTACGTGGCCTGCACCAGGGCCAGAGATTGTCTGGTGTTGAGCGGTTCGTGGGATCCCCCGGAGGACTCCTGGTTCGACATGGCGATCCGCTCCGGAGAGGTCGATAAGGCGTCCGATGCGGAGGGAGATCCCCCGGAAAGGTCGGTCGAGAGGTCTCTGCCCGAGAGAGGTCCGATAGTGACCATATCCGGATCGTCCGGAGGACTGGAGAGAATCAGCGCCACCTCCTGGGCCCTTTACCGTCATTGTCCCTACGGTTGGAGGCTCCGTTTTCGTCAGGGCCTGGACCTGACCTGGGAACAGCCCGACGGCGAGACGGGAGGCGGTCCGGACATGGGAAGCCTCGCCCATTGGATCCTGGCCCGGTGGGACTTCTCCGTCGAGGGGCTGGAAAAACTGCTTTCCTCGGAAAGATCCTCGCTCCCAGGAGATCTTAGACCCATATGGGGCGATCTGGAGACCAAGGAGAGGCTGAGAGGGTGGCTCGTCGACCTGATCTCCTCCGAGGAGGGGCGAAAGCTTCGCCCTCTGAGGGATTCGGGAGTTCTCATGAGAGAGGCTCCGTTCAGGGTTCCCTTGAGGAACGGCCCCCTGTTGGTAGGGGCTGTGGACGTTATGTGGCCCGGAGGCGACGGAGCCTATTCGATTCGGGATTACAAGATAACCCTGGAGGGAGGGGCTCCCGAAGGGCTATACGAGGACCAGCTTAGATTCTACGGCTTGGCCGTGACCCTCGGTATGGACGCTTCGTCCGTCGACCTGGCCCTGTGGCGTCTCAGGGAAGGGGGACGATCGGAGAAAGTTTTCCTGAGCCCCTTCGACGACTGGGAATGTCTGGCCGAGGAGATCCGTAAGGATTCGCTGGACGCGGCTGCCGGTCCCTGGCCGAAGAGAGAGGAGCGCTGCGAAAGCTGTCCGTTTTTCCGGCGCTGCCGCGGTGTGGACCGTTTGTCTAGAGGATAGCGACGTCCGATGTATATCGTTAATTCATGGAGGGCCCCGTACGGGGTTCTCCTTTTTTTGCGTCGTACTGCCCCGTGCCGGTTGTGATTTCGCCGGTGTACGAATATAATTTCCCGTAACCCGTTGTATTTTTCATAGGGTTTATAACAAATACTTAAATTTGGAGGGTTTTGTTTTGAAGAGAATAAGCGCCGTGTTTTTTTCGTCTATCGTGGTCTTGGTCCTGGCAGTCGGTACGGTTTTCGCCGACGAGGGAACCTTGAGGATGTACGTGGCTTACAGCCATCCTGAGCTTATAGCCTCCGAGTTCGAAAAGGCGACCGGCATAAAGGTCGAATTTCTGCCGATGTCCTCGGGAGAGGTCTTGACCAGGCTCAAGGCCGAGCGTTCCAATCCTAGGACGGATGTATGGTTCGGAGGCGGTTCGGATGCCTTTATACAGGCCAAGGCCGACGGACTGATAGTCCCCTACGATTCGCCGAACGCCAAGAGGGTGGCCGATGCCTTCAGGGACGGCGAAGGCTATTGGACCGGAGTTTCCCTCGTGGTCGTCGGATTGCTGGTCAACACTGAGAGGGCGGAGTCCGTGGGATTGCCGATTCCGGATTCGTGGGAGGCCATAGCGGATTCCTCCTTTAAGGACGAGGTCCTGGCCTCCAATCCGAAGACGTCCGGTACCGCCTATACCACCGTTTCCGGTGTGTTGCAGATGTTCGGCGAAGAGAAGGGGTGGAGTTATCTCGAGAGGCTGTACGGGAACATTCCGTTTCTCGAGAAGAGCGGCGGTACGCCTGGCACCAAGGCCGTTCAGGGCGAGTTTGCCGTAGGGATAGTCCCCGATCCTCACAGCATAAAGATGAACAACCCGGATGCCCCGGTAAAGACGGTTTTCCCTAAAGACGGTGTGTTGGCATGGCCTTCTCCGGTTGCGATAGTCAAGGGAGCCAAGAACATGGAGGGAGCCGAGAAATTCGTCGATTGGGCCCTGTCGCCGGAGGGACAGAAGGTTCTCATGAGAGCGAATCCCAGAGTTCCCACGACGGACGTGGAGCCTCTGGAAGGTGTCCCGAGATTGAAGGACCTGAACCTGATTCCGTACGATCACGTCAAATGGGGGACCTCCAGGGCCGATGTCCTGGCGGAGTTCTCGAAACTTTTCCCGCAGTTCAACTAAGGTTTCGAAGGTGATTTCCTGGAGAAATTCCGTAATAGAAAAGCCGGCTCCGCTTCCGTCGGTTCTTCTCGTTTTTCTGATCACCTTCGTCGTATATCCATCCTGTATGGTGTTGACGAAGAGCTTCTTTGTGGACGGAGCGCCGGGATTCGATAATTTCGTGTCCTTCGCGACCCAGCCGCACCTCTTTCAGGTGCTTTGGCAGAGCGTTCTCGTGGCTCTTCTTGTGGCGTTCAGCTCCATCGCGATGGGGCTGTGTCTCTCTCTTACGGTGTTCAAGACCGAATTACCGCTGCGTCCCTTCTTCAGGGTCGCGGCGGTAATTCCCCTGGTCATTCCGGGTTTCGTGGCCTCACTCGCCTATCTGTTTCTCTTCGGTAGAAACGGCCTTATAACCTATAAGATGCTTCATCTCAAGCTGGCGATATACAGCTGGAAAAGCGTCGCTATAGTCCAGACGATGAACTTCACGACCACGGCTTTTTTAATCCTCTCGGCGGCCCTGCTTTCCATCGACGGCAGGGAAGAGGACGCAGCCAGAACGCTGGGGGCGTCCGAGTGGGATGTCTTTCGAACCGTGACACTTCCTCTTTTGCGTCCCGGGTTGGCCGCTTCGGCGGTCTTGATATTCATGTGTTCCATGGCGGATTTCAGCACGCCTCTATTTCTCGGGGGGAGATTCGGGACCTTGGCCTCTACGTCCTACACTCAGCTTATAGGGTCTTACGATCTCGAGATGGCCTCGACCATGAACGCCATGTTGCTCTTCATCTGTCTGGTCGCTTTCTGGATCTTTCGGATGTTCCAGAGGAATTCCGACCGGGTGCGACGTTCATCGGGAGGATCGCACAAGGCGATTGATTTTCCGGCTTTGCCCTCCGCCTGCATCTGGTCCGCCTCTGCCTTGTTCTCCGTCTCCGTCTGGTTTCTTCTGTTATCGGTGTTCGTAGCGGCCTTTACGAAACATCTGGGGGCCAATTTCGACTTTACCATGTCGTACTTCGTCGCCGCATTTCAACGGGGATGGCGTGGGATGGTCAACACGGTGATCTTCGCTTCCTCCAGCGCTTTTGCGTCCGCGATGATCGGAATGGTCATAGCCTGGTTGATCGCGAGGAGGACTTTTTTCGGAAGAAGGGTTCTCGACTTCCTCTCCACCGTCCCTTTCGCCATACCGGGGACGTTCTTCGGTGTCGGCTACATACTGGCCTTTAACGGACCTCCTCTTCTTCTGTCCGGAACGTGGGTCCTGGTGTTGGTCCTTGCCGTCGTAAGAGAGCTTCCTCTGGGCGTTAGGGCCGGGGTCGGTATGCTGGGTCAGATGGACGGCGCGGTGGAGGATGCGGCGGTCTCGCTGGGAGACTCCCCCTCTGGAGTCTTCTTCAGGGTAGTGCTTCCCATCGCTCGACCCGCTATGATCGTCACAGCTCTTCATTCTTTCGTGGCAACGGTTCAGACCGTAGGAGCGTTGATATTTATAGTCTCTCCAGGCACGAAACTCCTGTCGATAGACGTTTTCGAGGCCGTCTTTAAGGGAGATATCGGTATTGCCGCCGCCCTCTCCGTGGTCATGATATGTCTTTCTGCGGCAGGAATGTCCGCCATAGTGCTTTTATCGGGGAAAAGGGAGGGTAACCGTTGGATGTTCAGGGAGAACGTGTCGAGATGAACGCCGAAGGACTCAGATTGGACGGAATATCCAAGGGGTACGGAAAGACGAAAGTCCTGTCGGGGTTTTCCTTGGAGGTCCCTTCAGGAGAGCTCTGTTGCCTTCTGGGACCGTCGGGATGTGGAAAAACGACGGCTCTCCGCATAGTCACGGGACTTCTGGCTCCCGACGAGGGCAGAGTCCTGCTCGGAGGAAGGGATATAACAAAACTGCCTCCCGGCGCTAGAAATATAGGAATGGTCTTTCAGAACTACGCTCTTTTCCCTCATCTGGACGTGTACGAAAACGTGGCCTACGGTCTGAGACGGCGCAGATTCTCCAAAAAGAGGATCGCGGCCAAGGTTGCAGAGGCCCTTTCCATGGTCCGTCTGAAAGGGTACGAGGAAAGAAGGATATCCGAGTTATCGGGGGGACAGCAGCAGCGAGTGGCCTTGGCCAGATCTCTGGTTATAGAGCCGGAACTGCTGCTCCTGGACGAGCCGCTTTCGAACCTGGATGCCAGGCTTCGATCCGATCTCAGGGAGGACCTCAGAACGGTGGTGGAGGATCTGAAGGTGACCACTCTGTTGGTTACCCACGATCAAGAGGAGGCCATGAGCATAGCGGATCGTATCGTGGTGATGAATTCCGGAAGTATAGAGCAGCAGGGAATGCCGAGAGACCTCTATCAGAGACCGGCAACCCCGTTCGTCGCCGATTTCCTGGGAAGGGTGAACATGCTCGATCCCTCGATTTTCCGATCGTTTAGCAAAGACCTCGATTCTCTGCCGTCGGATTGCCTCGTGGCTATAAGGCCGGAGAAAATCGATCTATCGCGTCCAGCCGAAGGATATCCCGTTGGAAGGATAGCCAAGAGGACTTTCATGGGGGCGGTTGTCCGTTACTCTGTGAAGCTGGATGAGGTCGACGTACCGATCAAGGTCGATCTGCCGACCGACAGGGAGGGTTTCCAGAACGACGAGATGGTCGGTCTGTCCTTCTCCGTCGGTGACATGTCTATTTTTAAGTGAGAAAACAATAGGTAACGGATTCTTTCTTTAATAAGATTCGTAAGGATATCGGGTCTCGTCGCACTTGGACGAGGCCCGATATCTTTATCGTCCCCTCCAGCGATTCTCCCGTTATTGACTGTCCGAAGGAAAAAGGTTAGACTTCTTGTGTTTGATATGCCAAACATAGTTTTGTTATAGGAATTACTTTGGAGGGGTCATGAGAAAAATAGCTATATACGGTAAGGGCGGCATAGGAAAATCCACGACGACTTCGAACCTTTCTGCGGCTCTGTCGTCCATGGGGTACAGGGTCATGCAGATAGGGTGCGATCCCAAGTCCGACTCGACCACCGGTTTGAACGGCGGAAGGGATGTTCCGACGGTTCTGGACGCTTTGAGAAACAACCCGGAAGGAGTGACCCTGGACGATATAGTCGTCCAGGGGGCAGGAGGGGTTCTCTGCGTCGAGGCGGGAGGACCGACCCCCGGCATAGGGTGTGCCGGCAGGGGGATAATAACGGCTTTCGAGAAGCTGGAGGAGCTGGACGCCTACGAGATATACAGGCCCGACATAGTCCTGTACGACGTGTTGGGCGACGTGGTGTGCGGAGGATTCGCCATGCCGATAAGGGGAGGCTACGCCAGAGACGTGTTCATAGTGACCTCGGGAGAGAAGATGGCCCTATTCGCGGCGAACAACATAGCCACGGCTCTGTCTAACTTCAAGTCCAGGGGCTATGCCAGGCTCTCCGGCCTGATCCTCAACTCGAGAAACATCGAGAAAGAGGTCGAGATGGTGGAAGATTTGGCTGGCCGCATAGGTACGTCCGTGGTGGAGGTGCTCAGCAGAAGCCCCATGGTTCAGAGGGCCGAGGACGGGAACGGAACCGTCGTTGGCCTTTTCCCCGACAGCCCCATGGCGAAGGAGTACGTTTCACTGGCCGAGAAGGTCCTGGAGAGGAGCGTCGACGATGCGTAGCTGTTGCGGTTGTCCAGTCGCGTCGGGGATATTCCGAAATACGGTGCGCTACTGTTCCCCCTCTCACGGCGGATGGGGCATAGTGAGGACCGCCATGCTTGTTCCCGAGTGTCATCAGCTTTTCGTGTCACCCTTCGCCTGCGGTCGTCACGGAGCTCTGGGGGCTTTAGTTCAGGGTTTCAAGGACAGACTTTCCTACCTCTATATCGACGAGGCCGACATAGTCTCCGGTGGCTACGAGGAGTTGATCCCCGAGGCGGTGGATCGTCTTCTGGATCGTCTGGTTAAGGAGCCGAGGGCCTTGATGATAGTGGTCAGCTGTCTGGACGACCTGCTCTGTACCGACCACGAGGCTTTTCTGGCTGTCATAAGAGAACGTCATCCGGGGCTAAGAGTGGGAGTAGGGCATATGAACCCCATCTCCCTGGACGGCAACGTTCCGCCGGCGGTCAATATACAGAGGTCCATGTACGGTCTTCTGGAACGTTCCGACGAGCCGTCCATCCCTGGGACTGCGGCCTTTTACGGCAACAACGTGCCTCTGGACGAAGAAGGAGAGATCTTCGAGGTCCTCAGGACCTCCGGATTTCACGACGTACGTCATATCTCCGGCTGTTCCGATTTCGACGATTTTGACGAGCTCTCCAGGATGTCCCTTAACCTGGCGCCGACCCCGACCGGGCGGCTGGCGGCGAAGGACGCAGAGAGGGCGTTGGGAATCGATTCCGAGTACGTTCCCGTGAGCTACGATTTCGACGAGATAGACGAGTGCTACGGCAGACTGCTCTCTCGGTCCGGAAGGTCCATGGATCTGGGGGATTACCGTAGGGAGGCCCAGAGATCGCTGGACGAGACGGCGAATAGGCTGGACGGACTGCCTGTGGTGGTGGATGCCTCCGCCACGGTCCGACCCTTCTGTTTGGCCAGGACCCTCCTAATGAACGGTTTCAAGGTTGAGACGGTCTACGCCCAGAAGTGCATACCGCTGGACCGGCCCTATCTGGAATGGATATCGGAGAATTTTCCCGATACCGAGGTGCTTCAGCCGGAGCATCATAGGTCTCCCATTGCGAGGGAGGCCGAATCGTTCCGCCTGGCGGTGGGGTTCGAGGGGGCGTATCTTTCCGGAGCGCGGTACGTGGCCAACGTGGCCAACGACGAGACCCTGTACGGTTATCACGGCGTCTCCAAGTTGGCGGCCATGATGGCTCGGGCGGTGGAGCGTCCCACGGACCTCAGGGCTCTGTTGGACGATTACGGGATAGTGGTCTAGGGCCATGCATAAGCTTACGGTCTCTCTTCCGCCCTTCTCGCCCGATTATTCCGGGGTCTGTTCCGCCCTGTTCGAGCTGGGGGGCATGCTGCTTATCCACGATGCCTCGGGCTGTACGGGAAACTACACGGGGTACGACGAGCCCAGATGGTACGGCTCCAGGGCCCAGGTGTACTGTACGGCTCTTAGGGAGCTGGATGCCGTTCTTGGAAACGACGATAAGCTGATAGACAGAATTCTGGAGGCTGCTGAGGACCTGAATCCGAGGTTTATCGGTCTCATGGGCAGTCCCGTTCCCACCGTTATAGGCGTCGATTTCCACGGCATAGCCAGGGAGATAGAGGCCAGGAGCGGGATCCCTTCCTTCGGTTTCGCCACGACCGGGTTACAGCTGTACGACGTAGGGGTTTCCGATGCCCTGATCCGCATAGCCGAGAGGTTCGTCCGTCCCTGTGGAGATCGGGCCTCCGGCACCCTGAACCTCCTCGGGGCCACTCCCTTGGATTTCGGCATAGAAAACCTTGTCCCCGACATGAGGACCGAGTTCGAGGATATGGGCTATCGAGTGCTGTCCACCTTCGCCATGGGATCGTCTCTTGACGATCTGTCGAAGGCCGCATCAGCTTCGGTGAACGTGGTGATTTCCGCCTCGGGCTATCGTCTGGCCGAATGGTTTTTCGATCGCCACGGCATCCCCTTCGTGGTGGGGCAGCCGGTGGGCAGGGCCCAGAGAGAGGGTCTATGCCGGTTAATCGAGGAGGCCGAATTTTCAGGGGAATCCCGTCTGCCCGAGTCTCCATGTTCAGCCGAGGCCTCCGCTTTTTTGATAGGGGAGCAGGTTACCGCAATGTCTATCGGACGATGTCTTAAGGACGATTACGGGATACCGGTTAATGTCGGTTGTCCCTTCATGACGATCCCTCCTCTTAAGGGCGACGGAGTCCTGTCTCTCCCCTCCGAGGAGTCCGTAGAGGCGGTTCTGAAGGACGAGGGGTATTCGCTGGTGGTCGGGGATCCTCTCTACAGGTCCCTGCTTCGCCGGTCCGCTATCTTCGTAGATGTCCCTCATGTCGCTGTGTCCAGTAAGCTCCATTGGAACGATCCGATCAGACTGGTCGGAGACGGTTTGGATGGTTTATTGAAAGGAGTAGTTCTAGAGTGAGAAGAACGATTTTATCCATATTCGCGGTCTCTCTTTTGGTCCAACTGGCTGCGGGTGCCGCTTTTGCGACCGATTCTCGCAGGGTCGTGGTCGATCAGACCGGGACGGAGGTGTCCATCCCTGAAAAGGTCGAGAGGGTGGTTATAACCTCCCCCTGGCCTCTCCCCTCGGTGTACGTACTCTTTCACGGGTCGGCGGATAAGCTGATAGGGATGCACCCCGCCTCTCTCAGCGCCGCCAAGTATTCGTTGTTGCCCCGGATCGCTCCGGAGGTCGTGGAGGTCGACTCGTCCTTTATAAAAAACGGGGAGATCAACGTGGAGGAGCTGTTGAAAATGAGACCTGACGTGGTGCTCTACAACGCCTCCAACCTCAGGAACAAGGCCATATTCGAGAAGGCCGGAATTCCCGCGGTGGCCTTCAGTACCTCGGTGGAGAAGTTCAACGTGATGAATACCCTGAACAGCTGGGTAAAGCTTTTGGGTGAGGTCTTCCAGAAGGAGGATTCCGTTAAGGAGATAGTGGATTACGGCAGACAGACCTACGATGCCATACAGTCTCGTCTGGCCGGACTGGCCGAGGAGGACAAGCCCAGGGTGCTGATACTGTTTCACTACAGCGAGACCCAGTTCATGACCTCCGGGAGCAACTTCTACGGCCAGTACTGGTGCGATGCCTCCGGTGCTGTGAACGTGGCCTCCGAGCTGAGGGGAATGACGGATATAAACATGGAGCAGGTCTACGAGTGGAATCCCGACATAATATACATAACGAATTTCTCCAGCTTCATGCCGGAGGATCTCTACGAGAACAAGGCCCTGCCGAACCACGATTGGAGCGGGGTCAAGGCCGTAAGAGAGGGAAGGGTGTACAAGTTTCCTCTGGGAATATACCGTTGGTTTCCCCCGTCGGGAGACTCTCCTCTGAACCTGAAGTTCCTGGCCAAGCACAACCACCCGGAGCTTTTCGAGGACATGGATCTCGATAAGGAGGTACGGGATTACTACAGGAGGTTCTATCACATGGATCTCTCCGACGAAGAGGTGGACAGGATCTTCCATCCCGTTAGAGAGGCAGCCGGAGGGGTCTGATCGGTGACGAAGCGGTTCGACTTTAGGTTGGTCCTGCTCTGGGCCCTGGTGTTGCTTCCTCTCTTGGCGGGGCTTTTCTGCATCGGCGTGGGCCGCTATTCATTGACCGTAGGGGAGTCCTTTAAAGTGCTTGCCAGGGCCTTGGCTTTCGGTCGTGACGGTGTGGATCCCATGAACTACAGCGTGGTGGTCAACATAAGATTGCCCAGGGTCCTGCTTGCTCTTCTGTGCGGGGCCGGCTTGGCGGCCTCTGGGGCGGCGTTTCAGTCCATCTTCACGAATCCTTTGGCCACCCCTGACACTCTCGGCGTGGCTGCCGGGGCCTCCTTCGGAGCGGTCTTGGCCCTGCTTTTTTGGGACAATCTGTTATGGATTCAGGCGATGGCCCTTGTCTCGGGGTTGGCTGCGGTCTCGCTTACCTTCTGGATAAGCAGGAGCAGAGGCCAATCGTCCGTTTTGATGATGATACTGTCGGGGGTGGTGGTCTCCTCCATGTTCCAGGCCTTCGTCTCCTTGGTGAAGTATCTGGCCGATCCGGAGGACAAGCTTCCTGCCATCACCTACTGGCTTCTGGGGAGCTTGTCGAGCATAACCTATAAGAGCCTCGCCATAGGGGCGCCTTTTATACTCTTCGGGTTGGCGGTGCTCGTTGCGACCAGGTGGAAGCTCAACGTCCTGTCCCTGTCGGAGGACGAGGCCCGTTCTATGGGATTGGACGTAAATACCCTGCGGGCCGTGATAGTGGTCGCTGCGACCATGATAACTGCCTCGGCCATCTCCATGTGCGGCCAGGTGGGCTGGATCGGACTTCTTGTACCTCACGTGGCGAGGATGCTCTTCGGGAGCAACAATCGCTACGTGGTCCCGGCTAGCATCAGCCTGGGAGCGGTGTTCATGCTGGTAATAGACACGGTAGCCAGAAGCGCCACCGCGGCGGAGATTCCAGTGTCCATATTGACCGCTACCATAGGGGCTCCCTTTTTCATATTCCTGCTTAAAAAGACGGGAGGGAACAGACTATGATTTTCGATGTGGAGGAAGGTTGTTTTTCCTATCCTTCGGGCGACGGCGTGCTGAACGATGTCTCTTTCTCCGTGGAGGAGGGGGACGTCATGGCGGTCCTTGGTCCCAACGGAGCGGGAAAGACCACCCTGCTGCGCTGTATGATGGGACTTCTGCCGTGGCGCACGGGATGTAGCCGTCTCGACGGTAGGGATATAAGGGAACTCTCCGCCGGGGAACTGTGGCGGAAGGTGGCCTACGTCCCTCAGGCCAAGGGTATGGCTTTTTCCTACAGTGCCGAGGAGATGGTCCTCCTCGGTCGAAGTGCCTATGTGAGCACGATAGGGCAACCCTCCAAGGCTGATCTCGCCTCTGCCAGGATGGCTATGGAGATAGTCGGGATAAGTTATCTGAGGGATAAGCCCTGTTGCAGGATGAGCGGAGGGGAGCTCCAGATGGTCCTGATAGCCAGAGCCTTGGCGGCGGAGCCCGAGCTTTTGGTCCTGGACGAGCCGGAGTCCAATCTGGATTACAGAAATCAGCTTATCGTTCTGGACGTGATCGAGAAATTGGCCAGAGAGAGGGGAATCTGTTCCATCTTCAACACCCACTATCCCGCCCACGCTCTCAGGATAGCGACGAAATCCCTTCTCATGGACGGCTGCGGCCACGCCAGTTTCGGCGACAGCAAGTCGATAATAAACGAGGAGGCCATGCGCTCCAGTTTCTCCGTGAACGTCAGAATAGACAGGATAAACGTCGATAGCGACGTGTTCGACCTGGTGGTGCCTCTTCACGTTGTGTAGATCATGATTTTTCAATAGGCGAAATCGCCCCGTCGAGAGCATTCGGCGGGGTTTTTTCTTGCGGTGCGACCGATGGAGTGTCAGAATTTGTGGCTATGGGCGGGAGGAGGAAAGATCTTGAAGGAATTGGCCAACATATCTGTGTATCCCTTCGACCTGGAGCCCTTCGGTTCCTGGGAGAGGGCGCTGGAGTTCCATCTGTCTCTGGGGCTGGACGGTCTGGAGGTCCTGACGGCATTCGACGGCACCATGGAGGTTCCTAAAGACGTGGTCACCGCGGTCCATCTGCCATTCTGCATGGACTGGATGTCTCTTTGGAACGGAGGGGAGCTTGAGGGATCGTTCTCCCCGGAGGAGGAGGTCTACTTCAGGGGAGGTTCCTCCAGGGACGATCTGGTGTCCAATCTGAGACGCTATCTCTTCGACGCGTCGTCCCTCGATCCGGCCTACGGGGTATTCCACCTAACCAACACCTCCGTAGGGGAGGTACTCGGGGGAGTAAAGGCCAACGGCTCCCGTTCGGTGCTTCTCTCCGCGGCGGAGATGGTGAACGAGGCGGTGTCGGTTTTTCCCCAGGGGGAGCCCCCCGTGAGGATTTTCTTCGAGAATTTGTGGTGGGAGGGCTTGACCTTTCTTGACCTAGATTTGCTAGACCTCTTTGCGTCGTCTTTGAACTTCTCCAACTGGGCCTTTCTGCTGGACACTGGCCATCTTCTGAACACCACGACGACCTGTAGAGACGAGGACGATGCCATGGATTATCTGGCGTCAGTTTTGGGGGGGCTACCAAAGGAGATTCGCAGTCGCATAGAGGGGGTTCATTTGAGCTTGAGTCTGTCCGGTGAGATGAGGGAGGCCCATGATTGGCTGGATCACGATCCTGAGGAGGACTTTATGGTTCGACTGGACAGGGCCTGGAGAAGGATGTCCAAGATCGACCAGCATCGTCCGTTCAGTACCTCGGCCTGTCGCCGGTTGCTGGATCTGTTGGAGCCCGACTATCTTACCCACGAGTTCATATGCGACGATATCGAGGACCGACGAAGTAAGATACTGACCCAGAGAAGGGCCTTGAACGGGTTGGGTCGGCAGGAACTCGAATAGTTTCGATCGAGTTTCTGCCGACTCGACGGTGGCTTCGTTCTTAGAGCTCGACCACCGTTCCCATTTTTCTCTCTTCGGCTTTCGCTAGAGCCAGAGCGGCACAGGCCAGATCCTGTAGGGCTATGCCGGTCGAGTCGAAAAGGGTTATCTCCTCCCGATCGGTGCGGCCCGGTTTTAGGCCTCCTATTATCTCCCCGATCTCGCAGTGAATGGAGTTCCTCGAGAAGATGTTCTCTTTCGTCGGTATCTCGCATTCCCCAACCGCCAAGCACTGTTCCACGTCGTCCACGACTACCTTCGCCCTCCGAAAGAGCGACGATTCCAGCTCCTGTTTTCCGCTCATATCGGAGCCCATGCAGCTGAGATGGGTTCCCGGGGTTATCCATTCGGCCCGAATAATCGGCTTGGTCGAGGGAGTCGCAGTCACTATGACGTCACTTTTTACGACGGCTTCTTTCAGGTCGTCAGCGACGGAAATCCGGGCACCATGGTCTCCGGTGCCGGAGTCCGCCAAGATAGAGCGAACCTTCTCTTTTATGGAGTCGATCCTGTCGATGGCCCGTCTGGGATTCCTGGGATTGGAAATCCAGACGTTCTCAATGTCCGGTAATACCGACAGGGTCGCCGCTATCTCGAAGGGAGCCAGCCCTCCCGTCCCGACCATCAGGAGATTCTTCGAGTCGGGGCGGGCGAGGTATTTTGCACCTATGGCTCCCGCTGCTCCCGTCCTGAGATGGGTCATAGCCCCGGCGTCCAGAAGGGCCTTTGGTTTTCCCGAGGTTATGTCGAAGATCATTGCGGTTCCGAAAAGCTCTGGAAGCCCCTTGTCGCGGTTGTCTCCGAACCAGGAAACCAACTTGAAGCCGAAGATTCCCTCTTCGCCCAGGTCTCCCGATTTTATGTCCAGATCGGCACGACCGGACTGAAACTCGTGGAAAACCATCGGCCACAGGGATCCTTTCCCCGTCGACTTTTGGACGTAGGCTCTTTCCACCGCCTCGATCACCTCCGAAAGGGCGAGCAGATGAGCTATGTTCGATCGGCTCAGTATGCGGATTTCGCTCATAGAGTTCCCTCCTGTTCATTCAGTTTGTCCGTTTCCGCTTCGACCTTGTGGGCTATGTATCTGTCTATTGCCGCCAGGCCATCCATCAGGGTCTCCGTGTCGGAGCCGTAGCCTATACGCATGCAGCGTCCCATCTCGAAACAGTCACCTGGAGTGACGAAGGCTCCGGTATCATGGTACATCTCACGGCAAAAGTCGTAGCTTTCCATGTCCAGATCGTAATGGACCAGGGCGGTCGTCCCGGCTTTGGGCCTGACGTATCGGACGTGCGGCTGTCTTTGAACCCATTCGTCCAGTATCCTGAGGTTTCGACGAACTATACTCCGGTTTCGGTCGAGTAGTCTGTCTCCCTGTCTCAGGGCGACTCCCGCCAGGGCCTCGTCCAGTAGGCCGCAGCTGATCAGGGTATAGTCTCGGTGGGAGAGAAGTTTCCCTATAGCCTCCGAGTCGGTGGTAGCTATCCAGCCCAGTCTCAACCCGGCCAGGGAGAAGACCTTGCTCATGCTGGAGACCGATATTCCCTTTTCGTATAGATCGGCTATGGACTCGTTCCATCCATCCTCCTGGGTCAGATGGCGATATACCTCGTCGCACAGAATGTAGGCGTCGGCCGAACGGGCTATCTCGACTATTTTCCTCAGGGTATCGAGGTCCATGAGAGATCCCGTAGGGTTGTTCGGGTTGTTGAGGCAGATCATCTTCGTTTTCGACGTGACCAAGTTGCCGAGTTTCTTCAGGTCCGGCAGATAGCCGTCCTCCTCTTTTAAGTTCAGAAGCTTCGTCCTCACTCCGAAGGATTCCGGAATGGAGTAGAGCTGCTGGTAGGTCGGCATTATGCTTACTACCTCGTCTCCTGCCTCGAGAAGTGAGTAGAAGACGTGGTGGTTGGCCCCCGCCGCCCCGTGGGTGGGGACCACGTTTTGTGGCTCGAGGCTCCTGTAGAGCCGACATACCCCTTCGCGGAAAGGTGCGGCTCCCTCTATGTCTCCGTAGGTCAAGCGTCTGGAGCAAAGAGCGTCCAGAAAGGACGCTTTGTCCTCCCCGACCAGCTCGAATAGCTCGTCGATCGATATGGAATCGACGCAGGTCTCGGCGATGTTGTACTTCGCTCCGACCTCGTAGGCGTTCATCCATTCTTCCACCTTGAAAGGCTCGATTTTCACGTAAACTCCTCCTTCGTGGTTTCTCGGACCCTAAAACAAAAAGGCGTTCACGGCCTGCCTTGTAGCACACCTGTCGGTGTGCCGTACCTACGGCAAAACCATGAACGCCTTTAAAGTTCCCATCCGGTGATGGGAACAGGGTCGCATATTTTATTGTCAAACATGATAGCACTTAAACGAGTCGTGGAAAAGAGGGTAATCTACCAACCCATGTCGTAAAGCTCACTCAACGTTAGGAAGCGGAAGCCTCTTTTGGTGAGATCCTCCACGGCGGCCCGAATTCCCTCGGCGGTGCCGGACTCGGGGTGATTCATGTGGCAGAGCACCACTCCGCCGGGCCTGACCGACGATACGCTGTCTCTGACCCGATCGGCCGAGAAGGTAGCGCCTCCGTCGCCGTTGACGGAGAAACCTGCCACGACGTATCCCAGCTCCGTTACGATCTTCACCGAGGCCCTGTCGTAGTGGGCCGTTCCGGCCCGGAAGAATCGAGGTTTCTTCCCCGTCGATCTTTCGATGGTGTCCCCGCAGGTCTTTACCTCTGAGATAACCTCTTCCCGATTTTTAGTCCCTGCTATGCCGTAGGCCGATCTTCCCGTCAGGGAAAGAGGCACGTGTCTGGTCCCGTGGTTGCCTATCTCGAATAGAGGGTCTTCCGCCAGGGACGCGAACTCGTCCGGATGGGCCTTGACCCATCGCTCGTTTACGAAGAGGGTCGCTGGTATATCGTCTTTTCTCAAAAAGGCGATGAGCTCTTCGTCGTAGTCCCTTTCTTCTCCGGTGTAGGAGCTCTTGCCACAGGCGTCGAAGGTGAGGGCCAGGACCTTTTCGTCGGTGTCTATCCCCTTAAATATCCCCGGCAGATCCATGCCCCAGTCCATATCCGAGGGCGGTTCCGATGCCGCATAGGCCGATATAGCCATGAGGGCCGTCGCCGAGCCCACCAGGAGGGTTTTCAGAATCCCGAAGAGGGATCTCATCTGGTGATCCTCCCCACCGTGGCGTCGGTGGCCCTTATCAGGTCCTCCGGGGACAGTATCATCTGAAGCCCCCTCTGACCGGCGCTTATCGCCACTGTCTCGTGTCCTACGGCGCTCTCGTCCAGGTAGACCGGGTAGCCTTTCTTCGCACCTACCGGGGAGCAGCCTCCTCGCACGTAGCCCGTCAGAGGCAGCAGCTCCTTCAGGTGGACCATCTCCATCCTCTTGTTTCCGCTCAGCGCGGCCAGTTTTTTCAGGTCCAGCTCCGAGGCTCCGGGGATACAGGCCATCACGATGTCCCTCTTGGGGTCGTCTCCCCGGGCCACCAGGGTCTTGAATATCCTCTCGATCGGTAAGCTCACCTTGCTCGCCGCGGCTACGGCGCTGAGGTCTTCCTCGTCCACCTCGTATTCCAGGAGTTCTACGGAGATCCCCAGCCTCTCCAGTTCCCTGACGGCGTTGGTCTTTCTGTTTCCCTTCATTGCATTTTCCTTTCTTTTCGGAAATAAAATCTCTCGATCAAGGTCCGATCTACGCCAGATTTCTCTCTATCCTCTTGGCCGTCTCCATTACCGGGATCACGAGATCTTCGCTTTTATCCTCGAACTTGAATCTCGGTCCCGAGAGGATGAGTCCGGCGATGAGGTCTCCCCTCGGAGACAATACCGGAGCTCCTATGGCCATTCCTCCAGGATTTATCTCCTCGATGCTGATGGAATACCCTCTCTCTCGAATCGCTGACAGCTCCTCCCTCAATTTTATTGAGTCTATGAGGGTGTTTTCCGTAAAAGGTCTTAGAGTTTGATCGAGCATCCACTCTCTGAAGGTCTCCTGACAGTACGCCAGGAGGATCTTTCCCATCGCTCCGGCGTATATGGGCAGCTCTCCTCCCACCGAGAAGGAAAACTTTATCGCCTTGGGGGTCTCCACTATGTGGATGCATCGAGCCACCTCGCCATCCGGTACGGCCAGGACCGTGGTCTCTCCTGCCTCTTTCACCAGATCCCTCATAGGGATATCGCTCTGCCTGACAAGTTCCTGCCTCATCTGACGTCCCTTCGCGAAGATCATCATCCTCGGTCCGAGGCGATAGAGTCTGGTCCTGGGGTCCTGGATAACCCATCTGTCTTTTCCGAGGGACGTCAATATGCGGTGCACCGTGCTCTTCGGTATGTCGCTTCTTTCCGATAGCTCCTTCAGGTCCATGGTTCCTCCGGCCAGAAAGAGGATCTCGAGAAGCTTCATGACCTTTCCCGTCAGTCCGTTGGACATTTTCAGAGTCCTCCCTCCGAATTACCCGTTTTTTTCAAGAGGCAGACAACATTTTCCACTCATAGGGGAGGTAAAGTCAATTGACATAATCCTACAAATTGATAGAATTTCGAAATGGGAATGGCGTCCTACAGAAAGGAATAGTATTCAATTTACGAGAAGGAGGCCCGATAAAGACGAGAATACCCGTCCTCTACGGCGTCGTAGTTCCCGAAGTCTTTTTTATAAAACTAAATAGGGAGTGGTTCCAGGTGGAGAAAAAACGTTGGTATCATAAAATACCCAATCCGTATGTCCTTCTTTTCATGATCATAATAGCGGCAGGGATAATGACCTATATAGTTCCGGCCGGGGAGTTCGATAGGGCTCAGGTGGGTACCCGTATGGGAGTGGTAGCCGGTACCTATCATCACGTGGAGCAGTCTCCAGTCGGTTTTTTCGACCTTTTCAAGGCCCTTCCCATGGGGATGGTCAAGGCTGCCAGCATCATATTCATCACCCTTATCTCCGGGGCCCTTTTCAACCTTCTTAACGCCACAGGGGCTTTGGAGAACGCAGTGGGAGTGATAGTCCGCCGTATAGGGGTGAACAAGAGCAATCGCCTCATATGGCTTATGACCTTCGTGTTCGGATTTCTAGGCGCTACTGTAGGCTTTGAGAACAACATCGCTCTGGTTCCCATAGCCGTTTTGGTGGCTTTGGCCTTCGGCGGAGATCTCATGGTCGGTGCGGGAATGGCCGTCGCAGGTATCGGTGTGGGATTCGCCACGTCGCCTATAAATCCCTACACCGTAGGGGTAGGAGACGTCATAGCCGGTCTCCCCATGTTCTCAGGAGCCCTGTTGAGGACCGGTTTCTGCGTGGCGAGTCTGGCTTTGGTGGCCCATCATACCTGTAGATATCTGGGCAAGATAAAGAAGGATCCCTCCGCCAGCCTGGTCACAGGGATCGGCACTGAGGGACTTTCACTGACCCATCCCATAGAGGAATATTCTCTCTGCGGGAAGGACAAGATCGTCCTCGCGTCCTTCCTTCTGGGGATGGCCACCATATTGTTCGGCGTGTTCACCTGGGGATGGTATATCACCGAGATCTCGGCGGTCTTCATAATAATGGCGGTTGTGGCCGGGCTTTTGGCCGGTATGAACTCGGACGAGATTATAGCCAAGATGGTAAAGGGAGCGGGCGACATAGTGGGAGGAGCCTTGATCATAGGCGTGGCCAGAGGAATCCAGGTCATACTGGACGCCGGTCATATAGGCGATACCATAGTCCAGACCCTGGCGGCCCCGCTCGCCGATCTGCCTGTCACCCTCTCTGCCATATTGATGACGGTGGTGCACAGCGTCATCAACTTCTTCATTCCCTCCGGCAGCGGTCAGGCAATGGCTACCCTGCCCATAATGATTCCCCTCAGCGACCTCATAGGCATGACTCGTCAGACCGCCATACTGGCCTTCCAGGTGGGAGACGGGGTGATGAACCTCCTGGTCCCGACGTTGGGCGGCCTTCTCGCCATGATCGCTCTTGCCAGAGTTCCCTTCGATCGCTGGTTCCGCTTTGCCTTTCCTCTGGCTCTGAAGATACTCGTCATGAGCTGGGTTTTCCTGGCGGCCGCCGTGGCGATAAACTGGGGTCCGGCGTAAGGGGAGGTCTCCGTTTTGTCCGTTTCGAATTCGTTTAAAGACCATGCCAGCGATATAGAGAGAAAGATGACAGACTGGTATCGTCATCTACACAGATATCCGGAGCTTTCCTTCAGGGAAATTGAGACGAGCCGTTGGATAGCCGAGAGGCTGGAGGAGATGGGAATCGACGACGTCCGAGTAGGGTGCGGCGATTTTCCCTCCGGCGTAGTGGCCGAGATAGGGAAAGAAGGGCCTACCGTGGCACTTAGGGCCGATATGGACGCCCTTCCGGTAGTCGAGGATACCGGGCTCCCTTTCGAGTCGGAGAACGCAGGGGTGATGCACGCCTGCGGACACGACGCCCATATGGCCATATTGCTCGGTGCCGCCGAGATACTTTCGTCGAGGAAAGAATCTCTTCCCGGTCGGATTCGACTCGTCTTTCAGCCGTCGGAGGAGGCCTCGGTGCCTCGATCCGGTGCGGACGCCATGGTGGATGCCGGCGTACTGGACGGAGTCGACGGCATATTCGGTCTTCACGTCTGGCAGCCTCTGGAGTCGGGGATCCTCGGATGGTCGGACGGTCCCCTCATGGGATCCTCCGATTTCTGGAAGGTCTCTATCGAGGGTAAGGGAGGTCACGGAGCCATGCCCCATCAGACGGCGGATCCTACAGTGGCTGCCGGAGCCTTCCTAATGGCGTTGCAGACCATCGCCAGCCGTCAGACCGACCCTCTCGACAGCGTGGTGGTCAGCGTGGGGAACCTGAGGGCGGGAGAGGCGTTCAACGTGATCCCCGACGTAGTGACGATCGAGGGAACTGCCAGGACCCTCTCTAGGGAGATAAGGGACGAGCTGCCGGGAAGGATCGAGACACTGGCGGTCAACACCGCTAGGGCCTTTGGATGCGGTGCGAAGCTGGAATATCTCAAAAACCTGCCTCCGGTCATAAACGACGGGGAAATGGCCCGGCGGATTTCCGAGGTCGCTTCGGGGCTCTTCGGGGAGGACAGGGTGAGAAAGATCCGTCCGACCATGGCGTCGGAGGACTTTAGTTTCTATCTCGAGAAGGTGCCGGGGGCCTTCGTCTTCCTGGGGATGGGAGGCGAAGGAGGAGCGGACTGGCCTCATCATCATCCGAAGTTCAGGGTGAACGAGTCGGTCCTGGCCGACGGAGCCTCTCTTCTCTCGTCGGTGGCGTGGGATTTCCTGAATAAAAGAGATTGATCCACAGGAGTGGGGGGGGCGGGGCGAAAAACACCCC